>CAIYPC010000590.1 GCA_903927975.1 uncultured Bacteroidota bacterium
GACCATCTTTATTTATATTAGCACATGTCTTATCAATATCCTCTGATCACATAGCACCATGCATCATATTCACTATTGCTAAGCCAAAATTTATCTTCTGAAAATTGAATGGAATATGGATCTCCGGTCTTGTTTAGCCTGATTATCCAGTTGTGTTGAAATTGCTTCTGTATTTTTTCGAAACCCAATTTTGTGAGCCAACTATCTGTAAGAGGAATGCCATAAATTTTTTCTGTATGAAGACCATTAATAGAGGCAATAGTTTTAAACCCATCAAAATTATTATTGATACGCTCAGATTTGTATTGCACTCTGCCCTTGTCGGGAAAGTCGAACAGTAAGAAGTTCCCAATTCTTACCTCGCTTACCTTAACCATATCTAAATTTAAAAAAAATCTTTTGTTTTATAACGGATCTTTTTGCAGATCAGGGAATATCACAAGCTGCTTGTGCACAGCATCGAATTATTCCTTTTCACCTTTTGTAATTCTAATGATTATTGCTGAAAGCCGAAAGCCCAATAACTTCGGTTATGCCTTTCCGCTATTTGAGGCAGTATTTAATTAGAAGTCTCAAGGCTAAGAACTACAAACTTTACTGATGGTTCAACAGTTTCATTTTTTGTCTCAGGTTGGTAAAGGTTTCCATTGGTCCTTTTGAAGAAAACATATTGAGTACCCACGCAGGCACTGAACCGCCCGGATTTAATTGCAGTTCATATTCCAGGTGCATTGCATTATTAGATGTTTCTGAAATATTCCATGTGCCTCTTGAAAAGGGAATGCGAACGAGATCTTTATTTTCGGGTTGATAATCCTTCATGCCAACAGAAAGAACCTGTAATGAATGCGCGGTAGAATCCATGATGATTTTGCAATGAGCATAAAAATCGCGGTTGCTAACTGGCCAAGGAGTTTTTATTTCTGAATAATAAATTAATTCGCAGTTGCTTATTTTCTTTATCAGCACGCAAGTTTTGGTAGCATAAGCCCATTCAGGGTATTTCTCTACGTCGTAAAGTATGGCAGCAAGCTGCGAAAGGTTGCCAACAAGTTCGGTTTCAATTTTAATATCGTTGAATTTGGAAGTCTCTGAGTGGCGGGAGAAAACTTTTATTCCATCTTTGTCTTTTACAAGCTCCCAATTACGGGGCTCATTTAAAGAAGAGAAATAGGGCAAAAAGACAAATAGAATAAACAGGCTTTTCATAGTTGCCGCGATGTATTAATTTTTAAAGAGTCGGTTTCGAATATTTTAAAGATAACGAAAAGATGAGAGAAACTGATATTAATGAAGTGATAAAATTATTATTAACAAAAACCGATTGCTCAGCAATCTATTTTTTGGGGCATAATATCAAACAAATTAACATGATTTGTAGATGCCGTTATTAGTGATATATCACATCCCCCGTATCCATATCTAAAAAACAATTTCTCATTCCTCCAATCTTCACTCTTTGATAAGTTGTTTTGTGGTTTGAACTTACAGCACTTCTTTTGGCATCTCTGATTGCATTAATAATTTCAACGGTTATCCCGACAACAATGATAGCTCCAAGAACAATCAAAAAACCTGCTAGGTTATTTATATTTGCACTGCTAAAATCAGGCTGAAAACCGCCGCCGCTATTTCCTGAAGGGAACATTCCTATACAAATCATCGTGTACATATCAGCCAAAGATTGTGGCACATAAAAGAGAAAACTGTTATCCTTTTTATGTAGGGGTAAAAAATACTTTCCCAATAGCAGAAGATATAAATCTCCTTCATAACTCACTGCATACACATTCTCAACGAGCCCATTTGCCCCAACATATTTATTTTTTTTAAAAAAAATAATATGATAAAAACTA
>CAIYPC010000591.1 GCA_903927975.1 uncultured Bacteroidota bacterium
ACATAAAGAAAAAAAATTAAGTGAAAACGAAAAATATAAATTATTAAACGAGCTTCAAAATGGTAATTTACCAGAAAAAGTATTTCCCGAACTAAAAACACAAGCAGCAACACCAGCCCCAGCATCAGCCCCAGCATCAGCACCAGCAGCATCAACAACAGAAACAACAACAGCAGCCCCAGCAGCAGCCCCGGTTCCCGCAGAAGCTTCAGTCGATCCTTCAAATACTTGGACAGGATCAAGGACTTACTCTGAAATTCTTTTCGACATTATTTTTTCCGCGTTGCCCATCATCATCTACTACAACCTGGCAGAAATAAGTAGCATCAAAGATTTTTTCTTCTGGTTTATAATTATCATACTACTGCTTCTTGCTACCTTTTTTGTCATTATGCGAGGAATTAACTCCAAGCCGCTAACTGTCCAATCGGCCATCACATTTTCCACAATGCTCATTAACTTTATCGTCGTGTCGGTCGGATACTACTGCACCAATATCTTCACCGACCCAAAAACTATTTTCACTAAACTGCTTCTCAGAGTCGGCAAAACGGCCGGCATTTACTACATAGTCAAGGCCCTTCAGGAGTACACAGTTGGCGGTAAAATCTCGGACATCATTGAGAGCTTAAAGAAAAAATCTATAGGAACTCGTGCTCTGGAAATAGCAAAAAAAGCTAAAACCGAAGTACAGTCAAAGGCAAGCATGGTCGTTCCGGGTATTGCTTCGGGACTTTACACAGCAGGTGCCAAAACATATACAGCGGTTGTCGGGAAGACTCCGGTGTTGGTTAAAAATACACTAACTCTTGCGGAAAAAATTGAAGCTGAGAAAAGATTGAAAATTACTTTACCAGCTGGCGGCCATATACTAGTGCCGGCTCCAGGAACTCCACACCTGCACTTTTTAAAAATGAAAAATTTGACGGATATGACTTTCTTCAATAAAAATGGCGACTCTTGGGCTGATTGCTTCTTCGTTGCATTCTTTTTTAATGAAGTGCTTGCTACTGCCTTTGCACAAAGCTTACAGCAACATGACTTTCGATATGGAAATGAAATCCACAAGAGGGAAATGTTTACTGGAATGAAGGGCTACGAAAGCTACATAAACATCCCAAAATCAGAAAATAATCAAACTACAAAATATAAGCAGTACTTTAAAACGCAAATTTACAATGCTTTTGTCACATACTCTCTGCAAAACAAAGATTTTATTAAGTTTATTAATCCAATTTTTGATGCAGAAGGCCCTGTCACTGATATGAGCATCAATACTCTATTTGAATATTTAGCAAGGAACGAAGTAATCTCTTTTAGAAAATTAAATTTTACCCGCAGAATCTTTGTTAAAAATCCAGTACCTAGTCAAAACCCCATTAACTTTTCTGGTTTTGGAAATTACAAATTAAAATCAATTATTTACCAGTACCCAGCAAACAAAAACTACAACAAATACAAGGTCATAATGAAAACCGAAGAAGAGGTTGGGTTTATGCCTTTTGAAATCTACAAATATGACGATGAATTGCCGTTTAATAATGTAATTAAAGTTTCAGATTCTTTTGAAAAAATGGAAGCATTAACGAAGGAACTGGAAAGCGTCCCGCCGGAAAATGTTTATTTTATTTACCTGTCTAATTAATAAAAAAATGTCCACATCATTTCCATTTCATTTTGAAGAACTCGATACCCTCCTAAAGCGCTTCAGTGGCAACACGGACAAGCGTAAAATTCAAATCCGAAAAATCCTGAAAGAAGCCTACCGGCTTCGCCGCAAAGACACCTGTGAGCCCTTCATGCCGGCTTCCGAGGCCGAGTGGATTAATTTTTTCTTCAGCCCGGGGATAATCCGCAAAAATACTATTCTCGAACAGTGCCAGGTGTACTTCCCAGTGCGGCTCGATGACTGTACAGGCTCAATGGTGTCTTCCTCTAAATCGGGCGTCAAGATCCAGGGCTACAGTGACCTTAATTACCGCCAAAAGTCAATGGAGGTCACTCGCCTTGAGAAACTCTTTTTCAATTGTTCCAGAATCCTGGACATCTTGGCTCATTCATTCATCTCGGGCACTGCAGAGGCCGGATTTGTTAAGGAATTTCGCAGAGCACAATCCAATAATATTGACAAGCCAATATTAATAAATATCGACACGTTAGAATCAATCGAAAGCTTCATCGGCCGCTTCAAACCGTCGGCCCAGGAAAAGGACAACCCCGTGCTGCTTTTCGAAAAAATTTGCCGCACGCTATGCGTCACAGTTAACCCACTGGTCCAGCACAGGTCAAGCGGCACCCTCACAATAGACCCGCTGGAGCTCCAGAAAGACGGGTTTGTTTTAAAAAATTCAGACAGCATTTACACCCCAAACAAGTGGCTGGTCATAATGGAAAATAAAATTTTTCTGCTCAGCTCCATTGTCTTTTTAAAAAAAAACGGAAAGCTAAAGGTTATTCGATTGCAAGCAGAAACCAAAAAAATAAGCAAACTAATGAGAATATACTCTAAACTTATTGCGGCGGAGCAGCGCTATCAGGGACCTGAATTTTACGACACTTTTAAAAAATTTTTCGTCAAAAATTTTGCTCTAATCGACACCTCAAAAAATAAGCCTTTCAAGTACAAGGAAACTCGGGACCTGGCACTAAAATTTGTGCTATTTGATCGGCTCACTCTTTATTTGGTACCTGAAATGTACGAACCGCTTCAGCAAAAATATAGCATAACCCGGGAAGAATATAATTCTAAAATTAAGGAGTATAATAATAAGAATAAGAATTCCTCGAGTGGTACATTAAGCAATATAAGTAATTTTGTTTATACAAAAATTGGTAAAATTGGAACCCCGACATCTATAGAACAATTAAATCAAACTCAAGAAAATGTTAAAACAAATATTG
>CAIYPC010000592.1 GCA_903927975.1 uncultured Bacteroidota bacterium
ATGTTTATTGAAGCTGCCCGATATGCGCTTTTTGGTGGCTAATTTATTGTATTGGAATAGCTTAGATTTATATTTCCAAATCAAAGCATTGCTTATGAACCAGAATTCAAACAAGAAATTCTTATTATTACTGTTTTCCATTTTCTTCATGCTTCATCAGGCATGGGCACAAACAAAGACAATCACCGGTAAAATTACAGACGAAATGGGCAAGCCGGTTGCTGGTGCTTCTATTAGGTTGAATGCTTCCACAAAAGGCACTACATCCGACGAAAATGGCTCTTTTTCGATTTCAGTACCTAATTCCGCAAAAACATTGATTGTGTCCTATGTGGGATACAAAGACCAGGAATTGAGCTTAAAATCGGAAACAAATTTTGCAATAAAACTTGCGCCATCGGGAGCTTCCACTCTTAATGATGTTGTTGTAGTAGGTTATGGAACTGCAAGGCGCAAAGATGTGACTGGTGCTGTTTCCAGCATCAGCTCAAAAGATTTCAACCAAGGGGTTGTTTCAAATGCCATGGACAACGTGCAGGGCAGGGTTCCTGGTCTAGTCGTGGTAACACCGGACGGTGATCCCAACTCAAATCCTGTTATTCGCTTACGCGGCCAAACTTCTTTATTGGGCACACAAGCACCATTGCTAGTAGTGGATGGAATTATTTTAGACAATTATGAATTGTTGTCTTCCATTCCCCCAACAGATATCGTCACTTTCGACTTTCTCAAGGATGCCTCAGCAGCAGCTATTTACGGTTCTCGCGGTGCAAATGGGGTAATCCTCATTACTACTCGCAGAGGTCGTGCCGGCACTTCCCAAATTTTTTATTCAGGGTCTCTCGGTGTTTCAAAGGATGCAAAATACTTTGATCTACAAAATGCTTCCAACTTTGTAAAGCATTCCCTTGCCCTCGGTTATGATACCACTGGCTTTAATTGGGATGGAAAAAGCAGCACAGATTGGCAAAAACTAATCACTCAAACCGGGATTAGCAACAGCCAATTGCTCGGGCTCTCAGGAGGTACTGAGAATTTTGTTTACAATGCATCATTGATTTATCAGGACCAAAAAGGTATCGTAATCAATACTGGCAGAAAGCAATATGGCATTCGCATGAATGCGGAGCAAAAAGCTTTTGATGGCAAGCTGGATGTTCAATACAATGTGTTAGCCACTCAAACTGACAGAAAAAATATTGATGCGAATATTTTTTATTGGGCATATAATATTCCCCCCACTGTTCCGGATATTTTGGCAAACGGGAAGGAGAACCCAATTTACAATTATAATTACGTGAACCCTGTGTGGATGGAGAATAATGAAATACGCAATGAGACGGATTATCTCAAGCAGCTTCAGGTGTCTGCTAACTATGAGATAATGCAAGGTTTGAAGGTGGGGATGTCTGGTAATATCAGCCGTTATAATGTTCAATATGATTATTTTTTGCCTGTTATACCCGGTGCGGGCGCTATCCTGAACCAAGGATTTAAATACAATAGCAACACTAATTCCAACAAAGGTGATATGCATATCAATTATGTAAAAACTTTAGGCAAGAGCAATTTAACTGCCGTTGGTGTTTATGAATATAATTATTACACGGACGATAATTTCTATGCAAGGGGCAACGGTTATCCGGTTGATCTGACCACAAATAATAATTTGTCCTCCGGCATCCCTACCCAGAATACTATTTCTTCAGGTAAAGATGAGTACAAATTGATTTCCTTTCTTGCAAGAGTAGCTTACAATTACGACAGCAAATACTATCTGACGGCAAGTTTTCGAAGGGATGGATCTTCGAAATTTGGGGTAAACAATGCTTGGGGTAATTTTCCCTCTGTATCGGCTGCCTGGCGCATCAGCAAGGAAAGCTTTTTGAAAGATGTTAGCTGGATTGATGAATTAAAAATAAATGCCGGGTACGGTGTTACGGGCAACTCTGACCCTATTAGTGCTTATAACACACTCTTTTTGCTTGGGCCTCAGGTGAGAACCTATGACCCCACCAATTCTAATAACCTTTATCCGGTTGGTTATGCGCCAGTTCAAAATCCTAATCCAGATTTGAAATGGGAAAAAAGAATTGGAGAAAATTTGGGTTTTGAGTTCGCGATGCTGAAAAGCAGGATAACTGGTAGTTTTGCCATCTTCAACGATAAGACACAGAATATGCTTTATAACTACAACGTACCCACGCCTCCAAATTATATCCCTTCAGTGTTGGCCAATGTTGGGTCTCTGACAAATAAGGGAGAGGAATTGGGATTGAACGTTGAGATAATCAGGAAAAAAGATATATCCTGGACTGTGGGCGGTCAAATCACCGTAGCTCATACCAAGGTAACAAGCCTGACTGGTAACTGGGATGGCAACCATGTAACTACCGACCACATTAACATAGGTAGTGCAGGTGGTCAAGGGCTAAGTTTCAACCCATTGACGTATATCCAGGTTGGACAACCCTTCCCCGTATTCTATCTTTCCCATTTCGTAGGAATCGATCCGGCTACTGGTCAGCAATTGCTGGATTCGGCAGGTGTAAAAGGTCTTACTTTGACACAGAATGGCAATCCTACATTACATTATGTGGACCCAACTCCTAAATTCACCTACGGCATCACAACTAGTTTCCGTTATAAATCCTGGACTGTGAACGCCAATTTCAACGGCAACTATGGTCAGAAAGTGTATGACAACTCTCGTCTCAACCTGGAGAACTTTCCTCGTTTCCCTGGATTGAATGTGAAGAACGAAACATTTACCAATGGACTTAAAGAAGCTCCCAACTCATCGGATTATTGGTTGGAAAAAGCATCATTCCTACGTTTGCAGAACCTGACTCTATCCTATAATTTCCCAACAATCGGGAAAATGTCAGGGTTGAGAGTTTATATAACAGGAACCAATCTCTTTGTCATTACTAAATATAAAGGCTTGGATCCTGAAGTCTCGCCTTATTCAAATGCAGGCGGCAGCCGTTCAGGTATTGGCGGCCTAGCTACTGTGCTCGCAGGTTCTTATGGAGGATTGGGTGGCGCTGGCACAGGGGCGGCTTATATCGACAATAACTATAGCGGTGCAGGATTTTATCCAAGGGCCCGGACATTTACTTTTGGCGTATCATTAACGGTTAAATAATCCATTGATAAATATTTAAATTCTTATAAAAATGCAAAAACTGAATAATTTAAAAATATGGGCGGCAGGGATTCTACTGTTGTTTCTATGTGAGGTTTCCTGTACCAAATTGGATGTAAAGACCTATAATGTCATCCCGACTTCTTCTTACTTCCAAAATGCGGCTGAGGTTGCAGCAGCGAAAGCACCCGTCTATTCAGCCGTTGTTAATGCTTATGACTACAATAACACCTGGCTTGCCACAGAGGTTTCGAGTGATGAGTGTATCTTCCCTACGCGTGGTAGCGACTGGTATGATGGTGGGACTTGGGCAAGCCTTTATTTTCATACTGGCATGACGGCGACAGATGTTTATGGTTGGTGGAACGGTGCTTGGAACGAAAACTTTGGTGGTGCTAGCCAGTGCAACTATATAATCTATACAGAGCAACATCTTGCAACTCCACCTGCATCTCTTGCTGCAGATGTGGCAGAAATGACTTGTCTGCGTTCATTATTTTATTTCAATGCCATGGATATATTTGGGAACATTCCTTATGTGACAAATTTCAAAGTGGATCCTTCTACTGTACAGACTACACCCAGGGCGCAAGTATTTGATTCGCTTGAAAGAGATTTGCTGGCTGCCATTCCCGACTTGCCGGCCAATGCGGATCCTACCACCTATGGGAAAGCAACTAAATGGCTTGCGTATAGCATTTTGGCAAGGATGTATCTCAATGCAGGTGTATATAAGAATACAGGTACATACAATTATTCTAGTAACACTTATTGGCAAAAATGTAAGGATGCTTGTGACGCCATAATCACTTCAGGCACTTATACTTTGGATCCAGAATATTTCAATAGTTTTCACGGACCAAATAATCTCTCCACACCCGAAAATATATTTGTTGCTCCTACTTCTGCAACGGGCATTATCAATGGCAATGGCATCATCCAACGCAGCATTCAATTCAACGATGCACAGGTTTTTGGTATTGCATGTTGTAACTATGGCAATAACGGGGCCAGTGCTAGCCGTGATTTTTATCAGTATTACGATACCAACTCAACCTATACTTATGGTGTGAAGGCCTTAGGTGGCAGAAGTGTTTTGTCTAAATTGAGGACTTTCAAAGATCATCGTACAGCGCAGTGGCTAGTTGGTCAGCAGTTTATTGGTGATGGTGTAACCAATTGGCCCCCGTGGAATCAATGGGTGGTAGATAATGCAGATCCTTGCTGCGTGTACAATAACCCCGGCGATCCATTGGTTGGCAAAACTTCTAAGATTGGAGATTTTTATAACAATATTTTTTCTCCTGTTGTGCATTCTGATAGCATGGCAGTTTTCAATGACCCGAATGGCTTGCCAATTTGGAGGCATGCCGGTGTTAGAAATGTCAAATATTGGCCAACTGGCACTCCTGATAATAATGGAGACGAGGGCAATGCGGTTGTAGTTTTCAGACTCGGGGATATTTATTTGATGCGTGCGGAAGCGGAATATAATTTGGGTATCATACCAGACGCTTTAGGTGATTTTAATGCTATTCGTGAACGTGCGTATGGCGAAGGAGCAGGGGGCATCCATGATTGGACTGTTGTGGACCTTACCCAAGATAACATCTTGGCAGAAAGGGGAAGAGAATTGGCTTGGGAAATGGTTAGAAGGACTGATCAGGTACGTTTCGGTAAGTTTACGGAATCGCATAACTACCCTCCTAAACCAGCCGATGCGGATAATCACTTTAATCTGGCCCCAATACCCCTTAACCAGATTACTTCTAACCCGAACTTAAAGCAGAATCCTGGTTATTAATAGGAAAGTCATTGACGGAGTGTTAAGCATAGTTTAAGCAGATAGGGAGTAGCTAATTTTTAGCTGCTCCTTTTTTTATAACTTGAGGTTTATGGCCCCGAAAGAAAAAATTTCTTTGAAAAAAAATAAACGTCTTCATCGAACCATCTGCCTGATTTTTTTGATGGTTTTATTTTATGCCTGTGCTAATAAAAATCCTCATTTATTTACACAGCTCCCATCTCGTGAAACAGGTGTAAGTTTTGTAAACCCCAACGTTGACAAGGATACGCTCAGCTTTTTGGATTATCTGTATTTCTATAATGGTGCAGGGGTGACAATTGGTGATATCAATAATGATGGGTTGCCTGATATTTTTTTGCTTCTAATACCGAAGGCAATAAGCTCTACCTGAATAAAGGCAATTTTCATTTTGAGGATATTACTGCTAGCGCTGGCCTAAAAGGTCAGGCAGATTGGGAAACCGGTGTTACGATGGTAGATGTGAATGGGGATGGGCTGCTGGATATTTATGTATGTGCCGTTGGCAACTATATACCCAAAGATCATAACGGTGAGCCACATGTGTATTTTCAGCATTCGCGCAACCAGCTTTTTATAAATGATGGGAACAATCATTTTACAGAAAGTGCTGCCAAATGGGGTTTAGATATTGTTGGTTACAATACACAAGCCGTTTTCTTTGATTACGATAATGATGGTGATCTCGACATGTTTCTTCTACAGCATTCTACTCACCAAACAGATGCATACGGAAGTACTTCGCTTCGCAATAAATACAGCGCAGAAAGTGGCGGAAAATTATACCGGAATGATGGGGATCATTTTACGGATGTCACACAAGGATCGGGGATTTATAGCAGTGCGCTGGGTTATGGCTTGGGAGTGGGGGTAGCAGATATTAACCAGGATGGCTATCCGGATATTTATGTGAGCAACGATTTTCATGAGAACGATTATTATTATGTCAATCAAGGCAATGGCACTTTCAAAGAAATGAATAACCAGGCTTTTGCACATGAATCTAAATTTTCAATGGGCAGTGATATTGCTGATATCAACCATGATGGATGGCCTGATATTATGACTGTTGATATGCTTCCAGAAGATGAAAAAGTTTTGAAGTCTTCATTGGGCGATGATCATCTGGATCTATATCTATATGAAAGACATTTTGGTTATAACTATCAATATTCAAGAAACTGTTTGCAGCTCAATACAGGGCAGGGCAAAAAATTCTCAGACATCGCACTTTATAGCGGTGTGGCAGCTACCGATTGGAGCTGGGGACCACTGATCGCAGATTTTAATCTGGATGGGCAAAATGATATTTTCGTTTCCAACGGGATCAAGGGGAGGCCGAACGACCTCGATTATGTTAAATTCATTTCTGGTCTTCCGCAAAGGCATAGTAACACTGGAAAGAGGGAACATGATAATGAAATTGTGAAACACCTCCCTTCTGGAGCTTGGCATAATTATATTTTTGAAGGAAAGGAAGATCTTACTTTCCAAGATCGTTCTGTTGACTGGGGCTTTGCCGACAAAACACTTTCTCAAGGTGCTGCTTACGCAGATCTTGATGGGGATGGCAGCCTCGACTTGGTTACAAATAACATGAATGAAGAAGCGGGCATCTATCGCAACAATATTCGTAAACTTGATTCGCAATCTCATTATCTCACAATAGGTGTTCGTGGAAAATATCCCAACACTTTTGGTATCGGGACGAAAGTGTTTGTTTTCTGCCATGGGAAATTATTCTATCAGGAATTGCAAACAGAAAAGGGTTTTTTGAGCAGTAGCGAACCGCTTTTGCATTTTGGTTTAGGAAATGCTGTTAAGGTGGACAGTATGGTAGTCATCTGGCCCAATCGCAATTTTCAGCGGTTCACGCAGGTTGCTGCTAATCAAAAATTGCAATTGCTGTACGATGGGAAAAAGACTGATACCATCCGCGACTATCCAAAATTTATAGATGGGCTTTTGCATACAAGTTCTTCCTCGACTTTATCAGATATAACTGAAGCATCGGGCATTCATTACAAGCACAATGAGGATACAAGCTTTATAGATTTTAATCGACAGTCAACCATCCCACATGAATTGTCAACCCTCGGTCCTAAACTGGCAGTTGCGGATGTGAACGGTGATGGGCTTGATGATTTTTTCGTTTGCGGTGGAAAAGGACAAGGCGGCACGCTCTACCTTCAGCAGTCAAATGCTCAATTCATTGTTTCTCCTGATTCCACTGTTTTTCTGAAGGATAGAAATTGCGAAGATGTAGATGCCGTATTTTTTGATGCTAACGGCGATGGATATCCAGATTTATATGTTGCTAGCGGCGGTAATGAATACATGGGCAATGCTGAAGAACTTAAAGACCGGTTGTATTTAAATGACGGTAAAGGGCATTTTCGAAAATCTACTGGTCTGCCTGACTTATATGAAAATAAATCAGTCGTTCGTATAGCTGATTTCGACAAGGATGGCGATATGGATATATTCGTCGGAGGAAGGGCAGATTCAAGGATTTACGGAATGCCTCCTTTTAGTTACTTATTGAAAAATGACGGCAAAGGCAATTTCAAGGTGGTTACCCAAGAGATTATCCCCGAGCTGGAGCATATAGGGATGGTTACTGATGCAGCTTGGGTTGATGTTGATAATGATGGCTGGCCAGATCTGATTGTGACAGGTGAATGGATGTCGCCAGTTCTTTTTAAAAATAACCACGGTCATTTTGTGAAATCATCATTGACAGCGAATGACGCCGCATTAAGTGGGTGGTGGAACAGCCTTAAAGTAACCGATCTTAACGGTGATGGCTATCCAGATTTATTAATGGGAAATCTGGGGCTCAACAGCAAGCTGAAAGCAAGCACAGATTTCCCGCTTAAAATGTATGTGGGTGATATAATGGGAAATCAGCAAATCACACAAATTCTCTGTCTTCCAAAAGACGGCAAGTATTATACTTTTCTAAACAAAGAAAACCTTGAATTTAAATTGCCTTATCTTAAAAAGGAATTTCTTAGTTATGAAAAGATGGCAGGAAAAACAGTAGAAGAAATTTTCCAGCATAAACTTGATAGTATTCCACTTTATAGTCTTTCCACACTTGCTTCAATTGAGCTTATTAATGATGGCAAAGGACATTTTACTGCTAAATTATTGCCGACCGCCTTCCAATGGACATCTATTTTTGCTTTTGCTCCTTTTGATTTTAATGGCGATGGCAAAATGGATCTGCTGGCAGGCGGAAATTTTTTCGGAACCGAACCATTCGAAGGGCGTTATGACGCAATGCCGTTGGAATTGTATAGAGGGGATGACAAGGGAAATTTTGAAGCACAAATTCCACTTCCACACCCGCTGGATACTTTAAATGGCGAGGTGAGGAGTATTCAACCTATACGGCTGGCAAACGGGAAAAAAGCAATGATTGTCGGGTTTAATAATGCAAGACTCTGTTTATTGGAATACCAGTGATGAAATTAATAATAACGCAGTGGATAACACAGATCCATTCGGATAACTGAACTATCTGATACGGGAAGCGGCGATAGGTATTTTTCAAAACTAACGCCGATTCTTATCAGTTGGTTGTCTGCCACATATTTATTAATGGCTCCATAAACCCGCGCTCTATCACCGAAACGACCTTCAAAATGTGCGATAACAATATATTCTACGGCGGGTATATGCATAAATGTGTAGAGTGAATCGGGCTCTACAATTTTGTTGATATTAATCCCTGCAAGAATTTCAAGAGAGTTATCGGACAGCGTTTGATAATAGACATTCCGGTTGCCAGGTTCTAGTTTGCTTGCACGGGCGTAGCTATCCAAGCTGTCAAATACAACAGGCAGTTTTTTAAAAAATTCTTGCTGATTGAGTATTTGTTTGCTCGTAAGAAACAAGGTATCGCTGGTTTGTTTTATGGAAATCGGAAAACCATAAAAAAGCGTAGGATCTTCCAGATAGGATTTTAGCTCATCGATGCTTTTTTTGGTGAAAAGATTTTTCTCCAGAAAGGGAAAAATTTTGAAAATCAATCTGGTATTTTGTCCGTATGCAATTCGTGCTTGATAATTGGAACCAGTCGGAGGATTCCCCATAAACGGGATTATAGAAAGAACGGCTGAAGAATTTTTAGCATCGGCCACTTCTTCCAATTTATAAAGTAAGTATGATTCTCGATAAATTGTGATTTGCTTTCCAGGTATTGTGATTGTGACGGTCTGTTTACTCGAGTCCTCCTGAAATTTGCATTTGGAAGAATCCTTCAACCAGGCTTCCTTCACAATTGGGTTCCACTTTATCCAGTTCTTTGGCTGAAAAATAGACGAAACAATATTTGCCAAAGTATTGCTTACGGGTATTTCTTCTTGCCGCACCACAGGAATGAAATAGCTAACGACGAGAAAACAGATGATAATTACAAGTAGAAACTGAAATGCCTTTTTCATATTTGATTTGTGAATTTAGATAAATCAGAACAAGTGAAACCAATTTTCAAAATAAATAAAAA
>CAIYPC010000593.1 GCA_903927975.1 uncultured Bacteroidota bacterium
AAGAGCTTCAAAAAACAATCACCTTGTTTCAACAAGCGCAATCAAATAGCCTGAGCCAGCCAGAAGCCAGCGGACTTCTATCTGTATTAACGGACTACACGCATAGTTTTATTCTATTAAACCAATACGATACTGGAAACTTTCCAGAAGGCGGATTAAACACAAACATTACTGTTGAAATCACTCTCTCGAGAGCAATGAAAGCAATTCACGATTTAAAACATAGGTTAATGGTTCAACAAGAAGCCACAGAATTATTTGGCCATCCCAAAGATGGAAGCTTCGCAGGGATTCTAGGCAATATAATACAAAGCTTCGGAGATGAATATTTATATCCCAGTGTCGAAGAGCAAGCAGCGCACTTACTCTATTTCATTATAAAAAATCATCCATTTACTGATGGAAATAAGCGGATTGGTGCTTTCATGTTCATTTGGTTTCTACAACTAAATCAGCACCATCTAAAGCGCTCCGGTGAATCTAAGATCAATGATAATGCATTAGTTGCTATCGCCCTTTTGGTGGCGCAGAGCGACCCGAACCAAAAAGATACGATGATCAAATTGATTATTAATTTAATTAAGGATGAATAACCTCAGTTATTCATAAAAAATCGGGTGTAGCAAATTTGTAACAAACTGTAATAGTCCCCCAGTTGTTTCAGGCCGTTCTAGGCAGTAATTCGCTAATTCGTTACATCGCAAGTTACTGATTTTATTAATTTTTATTCTTGATCAATTTGGCTGCGAACCAAAGGGTCGGAGGTTCGAATCCTTCCGGGCGCACCATATTATCAAGGCTAAACGCAGATTTTAGAAAAGTTAAAAAAGTGGGTGTAGCAAATTTGTCACACATTCACCAACTTTTTTATGCCGCACCAAAATCACCTCTTAATTTCATGAAACTAATTTGATCAGCAGCGTCACGTAAATGTTCACTTGAAAGATGCGCATAACGTAGCACCATTTCAAAACTTGACCACCCACCTAACATCTGCAGTTCTTGCAAACTAGTCCCATTTTGCACATGCCAACTTGCCCATGTATGTCTTAGATCATGCCAACGAAAATTATCAATTTCAGCCCTCTCCAATGCATTCCGCCAAGCCTTAGTATTACATTGCCCTATCGAATTGTTTTTATAGGTAAAAACAAAACGTGGATGCATTCCAACATGCGCATTTAACACGGCCATGGCGTTGTCATTAAGCGGTACAGCAGTAGCCTTTTTAGTTTTAGCCTGATCTGGGTGTATCCAAGCATGATATTTTTTTAAATCCACATCTTGCCACTGTAATTCAGTTACATTTGATGCGCGTAATCCAGTCGCCAAAGAAAATGCTGCCATATCTTTCAGATGGGGCGGTAATTCTTTAAGTAACCGGTTCGCTTCCTCCAAAGTTAGCCAACGTATACGTTGCTTTTCGACATACCGCATACGAATGACAGGGAGTTTATCAAGCCACTCCCATTCATTATGAGCTTTCCTCAGTAAAGCCCGCACAATCTCAAGCATACGATTTACAGTAGTAAGACTGACACCATCTGCTTCCCTTCTACACGCAATATCCTCAATCAGATCTCGCGTCACTTCATGCAAGTGAACATGCCGAAGATGTATATCCAACCATCTAAGATGCACTTTGTCTGATTCAATACTGCGTTTGTGTTGATTTTCACGTAACCATCTCACCACACCATCTCGCCATGAGTAAACCAGCTTATTATCAAGTTTGGTTACACTCCAAAGTTCGGCTTTAAATTTATCATGAAATTCTTGAGCCTCTACCTTGTTGGTAGTCCCAGTGCTTCGTTGTACTCTTTGTCCATTATGGGAGAAACTGACCCACCAGACCTTGTTCCTTTTGTAAAGCGCCATTGTTCTTTTCTCCTAATAACAGCGCCTTGCGATGTAACACGCTCAGGATACTGAGAACGCATGTACAGCACAAGATCTTGCTCGATAAATCTCCAACTACGACCAACTTTTACACCAGGAAGTTTGCCAACCATCACTAATCTTCTAACGGTTTCTTTATGAGCACCCAGAAACTCTGAAGCTTCTTCAATATTGAAAGTTTTCATTAGCAACCTCTTGGGCTATGTAATCCGTGTAAATTTAATTCAAGAATCGCATGATACAATTTCACCAGTTGTAGCTCTGATGAGAAGTTGGGTGGGATGTACTCTTCGCAATAAATTGAGCGAATGCTCTTGATTGAAGTGTTAGAGAGGTCAGCAATATTGTTCAGATTGTAATGGGTTGCTTCCAATAGATACTGAATGATGCCTTTATATATTTGG
>CAIYPC010000594.1 GCA_903927975.1 uncultured Bacteroidota bacterium
CTATATAAATGCAACAGCCCCCGAATTTTCGGGGGCTTTTCAATTACTTTGTACGAACCAAAATCAACATTTCGTGGCCATCAATAGGTACAAATTTCTCGTTCGTTTCGTAGGAACATGGATTACAGATGGTGGATTTTAAATTTTAAACTTGGTCGATAACAGATTCTTAGTTTTTTGGTTTTTCTCGATAACTGGATTTTGGTTTTTTTTAAAGGATAAAGGGTTTCGGTTTCTTTTGGATTTGGATTGGTTTTTTAGGATTTCTTTGGATTTTTGAATCTGTCGTATCAATCAAACTTAACAGTACAAACATACAACCAGCTTGGATTACATACAATAGAATATTTGCTGAATTTAATTAGTACATTATTTACTTATATTGTAGTAGAATTACGAACTCACTTCGAGTATAACCGCTTTATGTTTAAACATTAAACCAGCTATTTTATGATTTTTAAAGGCAAAACAGTTCTAGTTACCGGTGGCAGTCGAGGCATCGGAAAGGCAATAGCAATAAGGCTTTTCAAGGAAGGAGCTAATATTGTAATTGCAAGCAAAACAGTAGAATCAAACCCCAAAGTGCCTGGAACCATTTATTCCGCTGCCGAAGAAATTTCAAAAGAAGGACCGGGAAAAGTGCTTCCCCTACAATGCGATATCCGGTTTGAAGATCAGATTAAAACTGTTGTGGAAGCCACGGTAAAAGAGTTTGGCGGCATTGACATTTTGATAAATAATGCAAGTGCAATCAATTTATCTGGCACAGAACAAATGGAGCCGAAGCGCTATGACTTGATACAAGATATTAATGTGAGAGGAACTTTTTTTATGAGCAAGGCATGCATCCCCTATCTAAAGAAATCAACAAATGCGCATATCCTAAATCTTTCTCCGCCCATTAGCCTCGATAGAAAATGGTTCGGTAATCATCTTGCTTACACGATGAGCAAATTTGGGATGAGCATGGTAGTTATGGGTCTTTCAGAAGAACTGAAACAATTTCATATTGCAGCGAATGCGCTGTGGCCACAAACAACTATTGCAACTGCTGCGGTAAAAAATTTATTAGGTGGAGATTTTTTGATGCAGCGAAGCCGCATTCCTGAAATTGTTGCTGAAGCTGCTTTTTATATTTTGCAAAAACCTTCAGATAAATGCACTGGCAATTTTTTTATTGATGAAGAAGTTTTGAAGGGTGAAGGCATCAATGATTTTAGTAAATACGCAGTGAACCCAGAACAAAAATTGATGACTGATTTATTTCTTTAGAAAACAAATTCACACATAAATTTTATGCATGCTTAATAGGATGAGCAAGCCATCAATTGCCTCTTCCTGCAATAATCAACGCGCCCGCTGCCAAACCGGTGTCCTTCACCAGATTGGTCATTGCAATGCTCACGTCGCTGTCGTTTGCGGAACTCATAAGAGACGGCACATGGACTGTCAATACAATAAGAATAAGGAAGAGCGCAAGCAACAAGCCAGCTAAACGAACCTGCTTGCCAATAATAAAGGCGATGGCAGCAGCTATCAATAATGCGCCTGTTAAGTAAACCACATAAATACTATAAGGTATAAATCTCGGAACTGCGTTCTGCAGACCTGTGCCATGCAAGAAATGATTGATACCAAAGAATCCTATTACTAAGGCGTAGAGTATGACTCCAATTCTGGAGATGCTTGAATTGTTCATACGGCAATCGTTTTTGTTTAAAGTAATTTAAAAAATTTTTATCACTTAGCCGATTATTTTTTTGCAGAGGTGTCTTTAATAAAAAAGAAAAGCAGACATTTTGCCTGCTTCTTTAAGTTAAAAATAATAATTTTTTATTCCAGTCCTTTTTCAGGGCGCATTTGCGGGAAAAGTAAAACGTCTTGTATCGATGACTGATTGGTGAGCAGCATGCAAAGCCTGTCAATACCAATACCAATTCCTGATGTAGGTGGCATTGCATATTCTAATGCTCTTAAAAAATCATAATCGATGAACATGGCTTCATCATCACCACGATCCATTAATTTAGATTGCTCTTCAAAACGGGCACGCTGATCAATAGGGTCATTCAGCTCACTATATGCGTTGGCAACTTCTTTACCATTTATCATCAACTCAAATCGCTCCACCAGTCCGGGTTTGCTGCGATGCTTTTTTGTGAGCGGGCTCATCTCTACCGGATAATCGGTAATAAATGTTGGCTGAATAAAATGATGCTCACATTTTTCGCTGAAGATTTCATCAACCAATTTTCCTTTGCCCATGCTATTATCAACATGGATATTCAATTGCTTGCATGTATCTTTTAATTCATCTTCATTCATGTTACTAACGTCAATGCCTGTGTGTTCTTGAATGGCATCGTATATGCTTATGCGTTTGTAAGGTGCTTTCAGTTCTATCTCAATATCACCCGACATAACTTTAGATGTGCCATTGATAGCAACTGCGGTTGTTTCAAGAAGCTGCTCAGTTGTCTCCATCATCCAGTAATAATCTTTGTAAGCCGTGTACCATTCAAGAATGGTGAACTCAGGATTATGTGTTCTGTCCATTCCTTCATTGCGAAAATCTCTACTGAATTCATACACCCAATCAAAGCCGCCAACAATAAGGCGTTTCAAGTAAAGTTCGTTTGCAATGCGTAAATAAAAAGGAACATCTAATGCATTGTGATGTGTGATGAAAGGTCTTGCTGTTGCGCCTCCGGGAATGCTTTGAAGAACAGGTGTGTCAACTTCCAACCCTCCTCTTTCATTTAAAAATGTGCGGATGGCATTCACCATTTTTGTGCGCTTGATGAATACTTCTTTCACGTGAGGGTTCACGATTAGATCTGCATAGCGCTGTCTGTATCTAAATTCAGGATCGGTAACAGCATCAAAAGTTTCGCCCTCTTTTTCCTTTACAACTGGCAAAGGGCGAAGAGCTTTTGCAAGAAGTGTAAGCTCGCTCACATGAACAGAAGTCTCTCCTGTTTTTGTGGTGAAAACATATCCTTTCACACCGATGAAGTCGCCAATGTCGATTAAATGCTTCCACACTTTATCATACAAAGTTTTGTCATCGCCTTTGCAAATTTCATCACGCTTAATATACAATTGAATTTTACCGCTGCTATCCTGAATCACTGCGAACGAAGCCTTGCCCATATCGCGCACGCTCATAATGCGACCAGCAAGACAGA
>CAIYPC010000595.1 GCA_903927975.1 uncultured Bacteroidota bacterium
GTGGTTCAGACAACTCTACCTAAACTGCACTGCTCTCGACGGCTGAATTTTTCTGATCACTAATGTTGGGATTATCAATACGAGAAAACAAATTGCGAGCGTGCCGGCATCAACAACCAAAACCTGCTGCCAACTTAGCTTTACGACGGCGGTAGAAATGAAATATGCATCTTCGGGTAATGTGATGAAACCGTATTTGGTCTGTAGCCAGCAAAGCAAAAAAGCAAGCAGATTGCCTAGCAAAATGCCGCTGATAGTAATAATGCTTACATGATATAAAAATATTTTTTGAATAGAAGAATTGGGAGCTCCGATGGCTTTAAGAATGCCAATCATTTTTGTTCGATCAAGAACAAGCACAATAAGACAGGTGACGAGGTTGAGCGTTGCCACGATCATGATAATGATAATCGCAATCGCAATTGTTGTGTCCTGTAGATCGAGCCAATCAAAAATATATGGATACACTTGCCTGATAGTTCTGCTGTTCCATGCAGATGGAACCTGAGCTGCGATTTGATTGCTCACCGTATCGAGCTTGTGATAATCTTTAATAAAAATTTCGTAGCCACCAATTTCATTCTCTTTCCAATTGTTCAGCCGTTGGATCATTTTAATATCTGCAATAGCAATGAGCTTATCATAATCTTCAATGCCTGTTTTGAACAAACCAGCAACAGTCATCGCTCTCACGCGGTGCGATCCGTCGGACTGAATGAAATAAATAATGATTTTGTCCTTCACTTTTATTTTAAGCCTATTGGCTGTATAAGTTGAAAGATTGATCTCATTGCTATAACCGCTGTCAGGGAAATGCAGCCATGACCCTTCTTTCAAAAAGCTATTGATATTGTTGAAGTCATAACTTTTTTCAACACCTTTTAACAAAACGCCTTCAATACTTTCGCTTCCTTTTATGATGGCATTTTTTGTAGCAAAAGCCTGAATTGTTTTTACTTCTTTATTGTCGCGGAGAACTTGCAGAACAGTATCATTTTTTTCAATCGGCGTTTCTTCTGCAATGGCAGCTTTGCTCGCTTCATAATGCTGAACGCGTATATCGCCCCAAAAACTTAAAACTTTTTGGCTCACTGCATATTGAAACCCAGTAGTGAATGCAACGGTTACGATCATTGCAGCAACACTTATAAGCGTGGCAGCAACAGCAAGTCGAATGATGAAAGTTAAAAAAGATCGTTGCCGGTCGAAGGCGATGCGTTTAGCAATAAAAGCTGAGATGTTCACCGGCGTTAAATTTTGATTTCAAAAATAAGAACTAATCTATAACTATGATTTAAATGATTATTTGAATCGCTATGAATAATCTAGAACTATGATTTTAATGATTAGGTGATTAACTATGATTGTTCAATAAATCATAGCTTTCAGTGAATCAAAAAAATCAAAGTCAAAAACTGTGATTTGAATGATTATCTGATTTACTATGATTATTTTCTGAATCACAGCCTCTATTCAATCAAAAAAATCACAGTTAAAGACTACAGTTTTAACTATGATGAAAATGATTGTTTGATTTACTATGATTGATGAATAACTTGCATTAAATAATCACTGCCTTCATTCAATCAAAAAAATCACAGTTAAAAACGATGAAAACTTTCTTTATAAAATATTCAGTTCTGCTACTTTTTTGTTCTGCATATTTTTTTTCCGAAGCACAGGTCTCTGACTCTGTGATAATGACCAACATCCAAACCCCACAGCTTTATGTTGCAAGAAATCAGCTGGCATATCCCATCATTAATCTTAATAGCAAAGATTTATTGGAGTTGCATTTTGATGATTTGGATGCAGATGTGAAAAGCTATTCATATACTTATCAATTATGCAATGAAGATTGGACACCTGCTATCATCAGTGAATTTGATTTTATAAAAGGCTTCACGCAGATGCGCATCAGCACATACAATCTATCATCTCTTGCACTCACAAAATATACGCATTACTCCGCTGTTGTTCCTGATCAAAATTGTTATCCAACCCGCTCAGGCAATTATATATTGAAAGTTTTTTTGAATGGCGATACATCACAGCTTGCTTTCACACGAAGATTTTTGGTTGTTGAAAATTTGGCAAATATTGCAGTGCAATTTCTTCAGCCGTTTGATCCGCAGCTTTCGCACACGCATCAGAAACTGCAGATTAATGTGAACACCAGAACAATGAATGTGACAAATGCTTTGCAGCAAATAAAAATTTGCGTGCTGCAGAATAATAGATGGGATATTGCTATCGATAATATTCAGCCTACTTTTTTTTCTGGAAACAATTTGCAATATACCCGCGATGATGATTTTATTTTTCCCGGTGGCAAAGAATGGCGATGGCTTGATCTGCAAAGGTTCCATTACCAAAGTGACAGGGTTCAAAGAGGGATTTATAATAAAAATTCAACTGAAATATTTATTAGGCCGGATGCTTCGCGGAGCAACGTGCCATATAATATTTATACTGATTATAATGGGGCATATTATATTCAAACAACAGAGAGCATCAACCCTTATTGGCAAACAGATTATGCAACAGCGCATTTCACTTTTTCGCCGCAGGGGAATACAGGTTATCCCGATAAAGATATTTATATCATTGGCAAAATCACAGATTATAAATTGAACGATTCAACAAAAATGAAATTCAATGCAGAGCGTGGAGTTTATGAAGGCACTCTTTTTTTGAAACAAGGTTTTTATAATTACGAATATGTTACTGTTGATAAAACCGATCCCCGAAAAATCCCTTCCTTCGAATTCACAGAGGGCAATCATTTAGAAACAGAAAACGATTATATGGTGCTTGTATATTTTCGTGAGCTGGGTGGTCGTGCAGATCAGCTTGTTGGATTGGCGAAGTTGAATACTCTTGCTGGAAGGTGATTTTCTAAGTTTCCGGTTTCCAGTTTTCAGTTGCCAGTTCTGCGATTCGAAGTTTTATTACAAATCTTGAATAATAGAATTATTAATTATCAATTCTTCATTTTGAATTTCACAACTCGAAACTAAAAACTCGAAACTTGAAACTGAAAACTCCTATATTTGCAGTGGCAAGTCTTATACGGCCAGCTCCTGCTTGATCTACTACCACCACCCTTCCAAAGCCAAGAAGCTTTCACAGACAACTGTAATGAAA
>CAIYPC010000596.1 GCA_903927975.1 uncultured Bacteroidota bacterium
AGTGAGCTGTGAATGGACGATACTACTTCTTCCTACTTACCACCTACAACTTATCACTAAAAACTACTTCCTAATAAACACAAACTGTCCTCCCAAATCATCCACATTTTTTATCGGATAATATTGCAGCGTTAAATGCGTAGAGTTTGTGTATTGATCTTTAAAGCTATCAATCAATTGTTCGGCTGTTATATAAGGCGAATGATTTTCTTGTAAAGCCAGCCTCAAAAATTCAATAAATTCACTTCTATCAGGCACCGCAGTTCTGTTGCCACTTGCAAGTAATCTTCGGCTCTTGTCTTTGTATGCCTCAGCAACAGGCACTGGCGCATCTGATGGAATATCTCGGAATAATGATCCGGCAAAACAAGCATCTGCAACAAATAAAATATGTTTCGCTTTTGAATATTTAATGGTTCTCAGCAAATCATCACTACTAATATAAGTGCTGATAATATCTTTTACTGCATCTTGAGGAACTAAAAAACCTTCTTCTGAATTGTCGGGCTGTTTTATCATTTGTCCATGCCCTGCATAAAAAATAAAAAGATTATCATTTTCACCCATCGCATTTGCCTTCTTAATAATTGCCTCAAGAATATTTGTTCTCGTTGCGTTTATTAAAGTATCAGTATTAACAGGAGCAAAAGCATAATTATTCACGAGCAAATTATAAATCTTGGTCATGTCGCTCGATGGTCCTTGCAAGGAAGGAATATTATTATCGGCATAATCACATTCCGCAATCAATATGGCATTATAAACAGGATTAGCATTCAGCACAGAACTGACAACATTATTTGCAGGTGCTGCATTCGTTTTGTCCTTTCCAGTCACGATCTGAACATTTTGTGAAACTGAATTTGCATGTTTGTCAGTTGCAACAATTGTAAAAATATTTACACCTGCATTTATATTTACGGTCGTATCAAAATATCCATTGTCTTCCACTTTCAACGGTTGATTATTTAGCATGATGCTTTTAATGCCACTGGGATCAATTGCTTGCCCGCGAATATGTTGTTTTGTACCTGCAACCTTATCATCATCAACAGAAATAGATCTACTGTTTGCGTTTGGTTCCAAAATATTAATCGTGGGCGGATCATTATCAGTTTGAACCATTGCATCTTTTTTCTGTGAAAGCCTTTGAAGTGCAATTGTAATATCAGGCTGGTTGGGATTGATGATCAAAGTTTGCTCATACGCTTGTTTTGCCTCATCATTATTTTTCAATTGCTCCAGCACATAACCTTTTAGTGCTAGTATAGAAGTGTAGCCTCTTTTGCCATAACCCTCACTTGTTTCTGCTTTGTTTTTTGTAGCATATAATTTTTCAGCAAGCGTTAAGTTTGTGAGCGCTGTTGCATAATCATTGCTTGGAAGATTTTGAGAAATGACTTCTATATATTTTTTAAAAAATTGCCAGTAAGGGTCATCAATATAACCAGTCACATATTTAGCTCGAAAATCATTATAATATTTTGCGGCTTCTGAAAAGCGATAGAGACGGGCAAGCGGCTCAATAATATTAATGATTACAAACGGTCTTTCTTTATTAACATCCATTACAATCCCCTTTTTAAAATCGTTTATAGCAAATTCATACTGACCAGTAGATACATAGGCAAGCCCTCTATTATTGTAAGCAAAAGATGCCATTGAATCGAGGATAATCGCTTTATTAAAATCTTGTATGGCGAGGTCGTACATCTGTTTGTAATTGTAAACCGAGCCGCGCCCTCCATAAGCAGGTGCATAATCAGATCTTATGCTGATTGCTTTATTAAAATCCGCTATTGCCGAGTCGTAATATTTGGTTGCAGAAAAAATATTTCCGCGATTGTAAAAGTTAATTGCACTATTGGGCGCCAGACTAATTGCTTTATTATAATCTTGTTTAGCCAAAGTATATAACCTTTTGCTATAGTATGAATTGCCTCGTGTTATATACGCGTTTGTGAAATTTGGATCCAGACCAATCGCTTTGTTTAGGTTGCTGATTGCGGAATCGTATTGTCTGTTTTTATAAAAATTAACTCCGGTTGTAAAATAATCTTTTGAAGTTTGCGCATTTACTAAAACAATAGAAAGAAGGAAAAGAACGCTTGCAATAATTGTTTTACAGAGCATATTGTTTTTCATAATTTATTTTTTAAGGAATATTATTTATGATTCATGTCTATAAAAAAACAAACCAGTTCCTGCTCGGCGGCAGTTGAAACAAAACTTATCTGATTGTCTTTGAAATTAATTTTTTTTACAGGGATAATCTGATTCTTGTACAATGCGCTCATCGTTTCATAAATGCCAGAAGAAGAACTTGATATTTTAGATTTCAGATCATTAAAATCAATGGCGGTTTTGCTATAGACAACACAAATCTGATCTCGGTTTGCATCGGCACTTAATGTGTAATGCTTTTCTTCGGAAGGCAAATAAACAGTTGCATTTGTTGAATTGATAGCAGGACTCACATTATCAGCATAAGGAAATAATGTGGAAACTGTTTTGTTGTTATCGACTGAAAATATGTAAACAAATGCAGGCGCATTGGTCGTGAATTTAATTTTAAACTTTGTTCCGCCGGAATAATTTTCACTCAACCTATAATTTGAAAAAGCAGCTTTAGTGTCATCATCAACAATATTTGCATGCGGATCAATTTTGGTTCGCACAACCGGCATTGAGCCTGCGTCATTTCCGAAATCATTGCTGAGTACAAAATCCATGCTGCCCCTCAATTGCGGTGCATCCAATCCTCGCGATGCATCTCCATCATAATCTTCCCTGTCCATCATTTCAAGTGCATACGATCCATATTGCATCAACTGATCGTAAGTGAGCCAGAAAAATCCATTATTGCCCCAATCTTCCCCCCAACTGTTAATCACTTCAAAGGCGCCGCCAAATTTATTATCATCATAACCAACAATACAAACTGCATGCGCACCAGCGGTTGTATCGTTTGTGCCGATTTTCCAAATACCATCTTTGCCGACATTAAAAAGGCTGCTCAAACAATTCAGGCTACAAATAATCGGATTATTATCTGTAATACTTTTTTTAATCGCAATTACCTCGTTCTTGGTAATCCTTCCAAAAACATTTGTAAGCGATGAATATGCTTTGATGGTATAATTTTTTGCTGAGGAAATATTTGTGCTATTGACAGCACTTATGCAATCCGGCGTGTTTGTAGTCAACAATACATCGCCAGTATCCGTCAATATTTTTAATGCAGGTTCTATTTTTGCGCCCAATGCACAATTATTATCGCCAGTAGCTTTAATATAATAATATAAATAAGCGGGTGAAAATACAGATGAATTTATTTTATCCTGATCAGTGATGTGATGCGTGATGCAATAGCTGATGGTACGAGCTGCATAAGCTGTGCTCCATGCAACGCAGGTTCCATGTGAGCCTTGATCGCCCGGCACAGGCGCATATTGTTTAATTGAAAAAGATGATGGCGAATTTTCTATTCCTCGTGTTGTTTGTTCGGGGGACTTTGAAATTTTATTGAATTCATTTTCATTTGTATTATCACCCGTAAAATATTTTCTTTTGTTCTGCGCATTTGTTGTAAATGAAATAGCAATTAGGATTAAACTAAAACAAACTGCCTGACATATAACATTCAATAATCTCATTATAGGTTATTAAAAATTTAATTTGGCTTAATTGATAGTAGCTGTACAGCTTTTTTTATAGGTAAGATATTTTGCTACAGAAGTATATAAAGTAACCAAGTAAAAAGATAGGAACAAATTTTCACTTGAAGATGCAAAATTATGAAGAAGCCGACTAAACATAGAATTGAAAATCACTATCATTCTTTCAATAACGGATCTCTAACAATTAAGGCCCTTAAATTTAATTTGAGAGATGCACGTCATTGCGAGGCTCTGCGAAGCAATC
>CAIYPC010000597.1 GCA_903927975.1 uncultured Bacteroidota bacterium
AAAAAAGAGCGTCGAACGGACAGCGGTTGCTATCGAATCCCTGATTCATGCTCCCGAAGAATTTAAAAAGATGGCTGAGAAATGGGGAACGAAATGAGTTTTTAAGAGACAAGGAACAAGAGGCAAGAAATCAAGAATTATGGATTCAACCCTCAAAAATTTTTCTTGACTGCAGCCTAATCTATATTCACATTATTTAGGAAGTCAAAATCTTGCAATATGTCTGTATCTACAGTTAAGCGTTACGATTCCATCAAATACAAAACACCAACCGGCACAAAATTAAATTGCAAAGGTTGGGTTCAAGAAGCGGCATTAAGAATGTTGCTGAACAATCTTGATCCGGAAGTTGCAGAGCGTCCGGATGATCTGATTGTGTATGGAGGTCGTGGCAAAGCAGCAAGAAATTTTGAAGCGCTCGATAATATTATTGCATCATTAAAAATTTTAGAGAACGATGAAAGTTTGTTGATACAAAGCGGGAAACCTGTTGGCATTTTGAAAACGCATGAAAATGCTCCGCGGGTATTAATAAGCAATTCGCAGCTTGTTCCTAAATGGGCAACTTGGGAACATTTTGACGAGCTTGAAAAAAAAGGATTGATGATGTATGGTCAAATGACTGCCGGCAGTTGGATCTACATCGGTTCACAGGGAATCGTGCAAGGCACTTATGAAACTTATGCTGCTCTTGCCAATAAACATTTTTCTTCCACTCACCACTCGCCACTCACAACTCACAGCTCTCTCAAACATACCCTCAATGTCACTGCAGGTCTCGGTGGAATGGGTGGCGCTCAGCCTCTCGCCATCACCATGAACGAAGGCGTTGCTTTGATCGCAGAAGTGGAAGAGTGGCGCATTGATAAACGCATCGAGACGAAATATTTGGATGAAAAGTTTTTGTATATTGATGAAGCAATAGACAAGGCACAAGAATACAAGAAACAAGGTACAGCGAAAAGCATCGGGGTGCTTTGCAATGCAGTTCATTTATTAGAAAGATTGGTTGAAAGAAATATTATTCCTGACACGCTCACTGATCAAACCTCTGCACATGATCCATTGATTGGTTATTGGCCGCATGAAATTTCTTATGAGCAAGCAAAAATTCTGCGCGAAAAAAATCCAGAACAATATCTTGATTATTCTTATCGATCCATGCATCGCCATGTGCAACTGATGATCCAATTAATGGACAAAGGTGCCATCACTTTTGATTATGGAAATAATATTCGCGCAAGAGCGCAGGAGTATCAGCAACGTACTCCTAACTCTGAACTTCCGACTCTGAACTGCTTCTCCTTCCCCGGTTTCGTTCCCGCATATATAAGACCGTTATTCTGTGAGGGCAAAGGTCCGTTTCGTTGGGCTGCATTGAGTGGCGATCCTAATGATATTGCAGTAACAGATGAATTGATTGCAAACATGTTCCCACAAAATGCGTCATTGCAACGTTGGCTTAAATTAGCGAAAGAGCGCATTGCATTTCAAGGATTGCCGGCACGCATCTGCTGGCTCGGTCAAGGTGAAAGAGAAAAAGCTGGTCTTGCATTTAATGAATTGGTTAGAAGCGGAAAAGTAAAAGCGCCGATTGTAATAGGCCGCGATCATCTCGATACAGGATCTGTTGCATCTCCCAATCGCGAAACAGAATCGATGCTAGATGGTAGCGATGCCGTTGCTGATTGGCCAATATTAAATGCATTAGTAAGCACGGCCGGCGGCGCAAGTTGGGTAAGCCTTCATCATGGCGGCGGCGTTGGCATGGGCTACAGCATTCATGCAGGAATGGTGATCGTTGCGGATGGAACTGACGATGCTGAAGAAAGATTAAAAAGAGTATTGCGCAATGATCCAGGAATGGGCGTGATAAGACATGCAGATGCAGGTTATGAAATTGCTCAACAAAAAGCAAAGGAACACGGATTGGATTTAGGTGAGAGGTTAAAGGGTGAATGAGTTGATAGATGAATAAATAGCTCTCGTGTTCTCTTTGCAGAATCGCAAAAACGAAAATGCGAAACATCAATTACAGTTTAATGAGAATACCTTATTTGGTTCTATTAATTTTAATTTTCTCCTGCAACGAAAATCAAAATACTTTCCACTATGCTCGGAAAGATCTTTTCGAATTCAAGTTAATTGATAGCTTAGGCACTGTATCAATCGCATTTCCCGAGCGTATGGATACTTTTTTTAGTTGGGTGCAGAGAAGCGACTGCGCGAAACCATGTGAACATGGGGATTATCGATTTCAATCTAAAAAGAGTCGGATTTTTAAAGAATCTGGTTTTTATTGGAAAGGCGAACCAGAAGATTCAGTCGATCAGCTTTCAATTTATCATCAACGAGCTGACACGTTGCTCAAGTTCGACGATTCAGTAATTCTTAAATCAAAGAATTGATTCAGGGATTTGTTACTTAACGACTTTCAAACCGCGAATATAATTTCAGATACCATGTTAAAAATTGGAGACCAGCACTTCTGCATATTTAAAGTCGCAAATATGAACAATGAGAAAAAAGTCAGAGATAGAAGGTTAATTGCGTTCACATCAGTAAGCGGAACTGATGTTGAATTTTATTATAAACTTTTGACTAAACGCTATGACACGGTATTGACAAGTTTTTTTGAAAAGTCATTGGAGAATCTAAAAACCGTACAAATAAAAGACGGCTATTAAAATTTGTTTGCTTCCGCTTCTGTTCATCTTTCTCTTTGCGATTGAGGTAGTTTTTTTAGAAAGATTTTCATTTCCCGCTTACACCAACAAAGACACACCGAATTCTTTCTCAATCATCGATCGGGCTTAGCGCAATTCCCATCACAAGATAAATGAGCCATGCAAGCGCCGTAAGGCTTACTGCTATTATCGGAAACCAAAATGAAAGCACGCACATTGCAATATTAAATATAACGGTGAAGGATATATTTTTCCTGAGACCAACAATGTATTTTGTCTTTGCTTCATTCTTTCCCAAATTCAATGGATGCAAAGCAGAATGACAAAGCAGCACCCAGCCTGCGGCATGAACAGTGTTCATCAGGCAATAAACAAATACAGGTAACATAAGGTAGGGCGTGTTCAGATATTCTGCAAGCAGTGATGTTGTGAAAGGAAACACGATGATCGTTAGCACGAAAAAACCATGCGCATACATGAAAACGTTCGATGTTTTTTCCGGATCTATCTGTTTCATAAAATGATGATGGTTCACCCACGCAATGAACATGGAAATAAAACTCAATGAAAAAGCAAACCATGATGGCCAATGAATCAATAACTGATGCTTCAGATCTGCAGATGAATGTATGGATTCAACAGAAGGAACTTTTATTTCTAAGATCAGTAGCGTTATCGCGATCGCAAAAATGCCATCGCAATAAGTTTCGAGCCTTTCGTTCATGATAGCTAGTTTGGTTGTTTGTTGTGGGCTACTGCTAATTTATGATTTAACGAAGTAGAATCAAAAAAGAGTGAGGGATCCTACAAAGTCACTGGGCGAATTATTAAGCAGAAAGCATTTTTAAGATTTACTTCGAGAGTTTATCAGCGGCTTCTAAATCGATATCACAAATGCCATAATTTCAGTTGGCGGCTTCCAAATCCGTATCGGCGGCGTCCAAATCGACTTTGTCGCTAACAAAATTGAGTTCGGAAGTTCCCGGATTGACATCGCCAACTTCCAGATTGACATTGTCAGCTTCCGGATTGACATTGTCAGTTCCCAAATGGACTTCGAAGCTGTCCAAATCGATATTGTCGGCTTCCAAATGAATATCGTCGGTTCCCAAATGAGCAACTGTTTTGTAATAATGGCAGATGTTAGTCCCGCTAAGGCAAGCTCAATTACATGTGCTGTAGGTGCGACTTAATAAATTAGAATTTATTATCGTTTTTGTTCGATCCTTAAATGAGTGATGCCGTAGGTTTCGAATTCTTTTACATATTTAGCCTGTAAGTTTTGAAGGGCAGCCAATAATGAAGGGTCTTTTAAAATGACTTCTGGTTCAAGTAATCCATACTGCTCGAAAAAATCTCTATCTGCAAGTGCGTATGGCAAGTGTTCTTGCACGGCATCATCTTCATATAGCTCCACCAGAGGTTCACATTCTTCACTAATCTCTTTGCTAACAGTAAATATTGTTTCCGTTGGACCACCTTGCCTGAAGCCGTCCGTTTCAAAAGCTTCAGCAAATCCTGTTGCGCATACCTTTGTCATGATATCATTGACCATAGATTCGTTGTCATAATCGCAGGCTATTAAAAAATAGCTAGCGAGGTATAATTGTTTGGCAAGCTCTCTAAGTTCATCGGGCGAAAACGACAGTGTAATTTCTTTCACGGTGATGTATTTGGTTTAAATATATTTTTTCTGGATTTACTTTCCCCTCAGCGGTAGGGCTGTGCCTACGCCGCTTTTTATGGTAGCTTGCAGGTACTGTATAAAACTTTCATCCATAACTCACAGCGATGTCATCAAAGATAAGTACGGTCAGGCACAGCCTTGAGTAAAAAGGAGCGTAGGCTCAGCCATACGCCAAGCGGGCCCTAATAAAGTGGAAGGACAAACTATGGCGAGATGGAGCAGTGATACAATTAATATACGCTATCTGGCCCCATCCCATTTCTAAAAATAATACCCATTGATATAAAATAAAGTAATACTGATAAAGAAATTGCAATTGCAGTTCCTATAACAAATTTACCAATTAAACCATTCTTCATCTTCCTGACAAATAGAAAAGCCAATAATGGTGTTGAGAATACCGAATAAAAAAGTATTTGACCTATTAAATCTAACATACTATTTTTTCTTTGCTCCCTTTTTAGCTTTCGGCTTTGGAGGTGATGTAAAGCATCTTTCAAAAATAGTGGATGAAATTTTTAATCGCTTAAGTGAATTGGCAGCAGAATTAAAAATTCAAATAGTATATAGTTACTAATTTTTTGAATAGCATTTCATAACATAATGAAAGCATCGGTAAAGGGTAATCCTAAGCCAAAAAAAGAAATCAACTAAGAAAACTTAAAATTAGGATTTTCAAGATTTAAAACCGTCTTTAATAGTACTCCGCAATCTTTCTCTGTCAACCAACCTCCTTCCCGAGGACACACTCGCCATGTAGGAAAACTTGTAACTATAGCTTCCTGTTGATCATCAATATATATGTCGTATCTACCAGAAAGCTCAAAAGGAGTTTCTAAGATAATTGCCTTTGCAGGTTTACTTAACTCAGCAATTAAAAGTGTTTGGAGTGGATTCATAAACAGTATTTATATACGCTGTTTACAAATTACAAGCCACTTGAATTTTAAGACATAATGTCAATGTCCCCGTGGTCAAAGATGTATAAAATCACCTGTCTTCACGAACCGAAACTTGTTTTGATTTAAAATGTGATTCGTGAAAAAACTGATTATCACAACCCTCAATCCTTCCATCTCCATTCTCCTTCTATCTGCAATGCTTCTTTCAAATTGCTTTTCAATAATTTTTCTTTCAGCACATCATCGTTCATGTGCGTTGCATTTAATGTAGGAGCATCGGCAAGACCGTATAAAAGCATCGATCCAAAACGAACGGTGTTTTCAATTTCATCTTTTTTTACTTTGTCGAACACATCACAGTCGGCATGATAGCAATCGATAATAGCTTTGCTCAAACTTCCTGATGCGCCTCCTGTTGGCACGCCTTCCAACATAAACGGCTGATGATCGCTGTGCAGGCCGAGCCCTGAATGAAATGTATTTTTAAACGAAGTATCCGTTTGCTGTGCCATTAAGCCAATCGATTTTATCAGCGTTGAATCTTCATCCGTTCCTGATGAATATCCTTTTGGATTGTTGGTCATATCGAAGTTGAGCATGTAGCGCACATTAATCAATGATCCATCTTTCATTGCTTTTTCAACAAATGCTTTTGATCCAAGCAATCCTTCTTCTTCGCCCATAAACAAAATAAATACTACGGTGCGTTCCGGCTGCAGGTTTAATGCTTTGAAAGTACGTGCCATGTCCATTACCGAAAAAGAACCGATGCCATTATCGATTGCGCCGGTAGCAAGATCCCAGCTATCGAGATGTCCACCAATGATAACTTTTTCATTGGGCAGCGTTTTTCCTTTAATGGTCGCAATTACATTTCTTGCTTTCACCATGCCGGAGAAATTGGTCATTGTAATATGCGCTGTAGCTGCTGCTGTTTTCAATTGCTCTTTCAATTTCATTCCGTCATCGTTGCCAATGCACACCGCAGGAATGGAGATCAACTTGCCAGTTACGGATGCTGTACCCGTGAGCAAAATTGCGCCCGGCGCACCGTTAAAAAGAATAATTCCCGATGCGCCGTATTTAATAGCAAGCGCCGTTTTTTCAGACCGATGCAAGTTGTGCAAATCTTTCTTTGAGCCAGGCAATATTCCCAAAGCAGCAAAAACGATTTTGCCTTTTGCAGCATCGGGGTTTGCTTTATAATCATCTTCCAAGCCATTTCCCATATCAACCAGTTCTCCGGTTAAGTCAGCTTTTACGGGCGAATGAGCCAACGTAACTGCTTTATATTTTACATTATTGATTGTGACTTCTATTGTGCCGCGGCTCCAGCTCTCTGCCTCGAAAGTTTGGTACTCAGGTTGAAAACCATAAGACTTTAATAAATCAAATGCAAAAGCTTCTGCCTTTGCGCCGTTGGGTGATCCAGTAAGACGATGCCCGATAGTTTGTGTTTCTGTTTGCAAAGAAGTATAAGCCTTGGAATTCTTCGCGACTTCATCGCTGATGCGGTTAAAGATTTCCTGCCATTCGGTTTTAACCTGTGCGAAAGAGATGGTGATGCTAAATAACATAACTAGAAAGACAACTGTTTTCTTCATGCTGAAAGATTGATGTGTGTGATGATTGTTGCGCTAAGATAATTGATTTGATGAAGTAAAATGTTTCAATATGTGCATGAATATTGACCATCAACTTTCGCCAATATAGTTAGAACTAACTATTTGCCACAACCCGCTTGTGGTTTAATTTTCATTGGTAAAAAATTTCTACTCGTTTCAAAATAACTGTTTATGAAAAAGCTACTTGTAATTTTTATTGCGTGTTTTTTTATTGGATCCGTTTATTGTCAAAATATTCAAGTGGGTGCGGTAGGTGGCATCAATATTTCATTTGCCTATGCAATCCAGACGGGCACTGTTTTTCACGGCACACCGGGTTTTCGATATGCACTTGGCGGCTACATGGATATAGAACTCCCGTATGAAAAATTTTCCTTCCACCCTAGCTTGCTTTTCTCAAGAGAATCTTATAAACCCGATGTATATGGCGATAAAACTTCTGTACGAATTTCCTATTTCACGCTTCCGCTGCCCATTATGTATCATTCCAATCTGATGGATAAAAAATTAGACTTTGGGTTTGGGCCATATCTTGCTTATGCGATTTCCGGGAAATATGTTTACCGAGGCGAAACAACAAAAATTGAATTTGGGAGCGATAAGACTAAAGATGATGGCAAGCCTTTAGATATCGGGCTCGACTTTCAGGCTCTCTATGAATTTCAGGAAAATATTTCTTTTGGCGTGAGGTTTGATCTTGGGTTAAAGCAACTTTCGGATTATCAGGATACAAAAATAAATACCCGCAATGTCTCAATAACTTGTAATTACTTTCTTTGGGCAAGTAGCAAGAAAGCTGCGAAGAAATGATGTGAAACAACAACTTTGTAAGCAATTCTTTTTAATATTGAAAAGCATATTTGGGTTGGTGATCTTTTGCACTGCATAAGCCCTTAACTAATTAACAAAACGCTTGCATTTCTTTTTGGGGTTACTACGTAATGGCAATCAAACCCCTAAAATGAAGCACATCATAAACTCTGTTGTATTGATGATTGTTATGGTGCAATCACATGCGCAATTCTCACACGGTTCTATTCCCTTGACTATTGAGAAAAAACTAAAACATATCGATCGTGTTCCTTTTGATCAGATAATTGTACTTGATAACCGTTTCGATTCTACCAATTTTTTGATAGCTGAAGTAATCTTGAAAAAGCCAGAGATGGATGGGTTTTCTTTACCTGCTTCCAAAGAAATAAGAAAATATCTTGAAAAAGCTATTGCGCCTTTTTCAAAAGAGAAACGCACTGTATATATTAATCTTAAGCAACTGCGTTTTGGCAATCTAAGAAGCATATCCGGTACGTTATTTTTTGCGGCAGATGTATATCTTGTAAAAGAAGAAAAATTGATAAAGATTTTTTCTGCTAAAAAAGAATATTCATTTAATCGTACCTATAATCGCACAATAACGCTTGCACTTAATAATTTGATTGAAGAGGTTAGTAAAAATTATTATCTACAAAATAAAACGCCCCTTGACGCATTTACCCTTGAAGAAGTAAATAAAAATGTGAGGGAAGATTGGGCTTCCTATGCCATAATAAAACAGAATAATTATGAAGATGGCATATATAAAACATTAAATGATTTTAAGGATAATAAAGTTGATTCGTCTCTTGTTTTTAAAATGCAATTTGAGCCTGATAGTTTTTATCATATTATT
>CAIYPC010000598.1 GCA_903927975.1 uncultured Bacteroidota bacterium
ACTCTCTGTGAGTGTCGGCAGAAAACTTTCTTCTTTTGGTTGATAAAATAATTGTTCGTCTGAAACTTGCGGTTTGCTGTTACCCAATAGAATGTGGGCTTCCCAAAGAAGTGTCTTTTTTGATTTACCTGTAAATCGAAAGGCATTAAGGCGAACAAGAAGGAGCACTTGTTCCAGACTTATGTGCATCCTTCTGATGAAATCTTCCATATCAATGAAGTCCCCTCGGAGTTGGCGTTCTTTCTCAATGTTCTGTGAATTCTGCTGTTCAAGGTTTTCAATATGAATGAATCCGACATATATTTCTTTATCATAGATTGTTGTAAGGTATGTACTCTTGTTGACACAGGGCAAAAGAACAATACCTCCACTCCTCTTAGCTTCATTAAAATAAACCCAGCGAGAATAGAACCCTCCGAAATTATTTATCACAGCAACAATGAACTCCAATGGATGATGAGCTTTCAGATAGAGACTTTGATAACTCTCTACTGCATAGCTTGCAGAATGAGCCTTTGAGAAAGAATAACCAGCAAACGATTCTATTTGTCTCCACACTTCGTTTGTTGTAATTTCTGAATAACCCTTTTGTTTGGCATTGGAGAAAAACTTTTCCTGAATTTCAATCAAGTGATGCTTTCCCCTGTTCTTCCCACTCATCAGCCTTCTTAGTACATCTGCATCAGCCAGGTCTAAGCCTCCGTAGTGATGCCCGACCTTCAGCACATCTTCCTGAAACACCATCACCCCGTAGGTTTCCTTGAGTTGCTCTTCCATAACAGGATGGAGATATTCAATTTTTTCTGGATGATGAAATCGCTGTATGTATGCTTTCATCATTCCGCTCTTGGCTACGCCAGGGCGAATGATGGAGGATGCAGCAACAAGGGTAAGGTAGTTATCGCAATGTAGTTTTTTCAGAAGTCCTCTCATTGCAGGGCTCTCAATATAGAAGCAACCAATGGTATCACCTGATTTTAGTTGCTTGCGTACCTGTGGGTCTTTTTTGAATTTTGGAATATCATGAACATCAATTTTAATTCCTTTGTTCTTGTAGGCAATTTCTGCCGCATCCTTGATATGTCCAATGCCTCTCTGTGAGAGAATATCCAGTTTTTCAAATCCTATGTCTTCAGCAAGGTACATATCGAATTGCACTGTTGGAAAGTCTTTTGGAGGCAGGTCGAGTGCAATGTAATTTGTGATGGGCTCATCCGAAATTAATACTCCACCTGCATGAATGCTTCTCATATTAGGTGAATCACGAATCTGTTCTTCAAAAGATAGAATCTCCCGAATCACACTGTCATCAGTCTTCATCAGACCCCTTCCTTTTGTATGAACAAGCACATCTATTTCTTCTTTCGGCAATCCATAGACCTTCCCAAGCTCTCTAATTATGGAGCGGTCTTTGAAAGCTGGAATGGTTCCAAGCAGGGCTGTGTGCGCTCTTCCGTAACGTTTGAAAATATAATCCAGAACATCATCTCTTTCTTTCCAGCTATAGTCAATGTCAAAATCTGGCGGTGTTTTTCTCTTTGGATTCAGGAATCGTTCGAAATACAAATCCAATTCTATCGGACACACATCCGTTATTCTTAGACAATAGGCAACAACACTGTTTGCTCCTGAACCCCTGCCGACATGATAGAATCCTCTGCTAAGAGAGTAACGGATTATATCCCATGTGATAAGGAAGTATGAACAAAAGCCAAGCTTATCAATGATTTCAAGTTCGTTCTGAACTCTTCTCAGAGCTTCTTTGTTGTTTGTTCCATAGCGATATTTTACACCATCCATTGTAAGCTTCTCAAGCAGTTGCTTGTCATCATGGTGATTGCTTGTGTAAAGCTTTTTGTTTTTTATGCTCTTGAAATCAAAAGAGAAAGAACATGAATTGATTATGAATTCTGTGTTTTGTTTTATGTCAGGGAAATGCTCCAGTGCATTATTAATATGTTCCTGCGACATAAAATATTCATCAGCTCCAGCCGCCTGTTCCGTTGTCAACTGAGAGAGAAGAATGTTATTGTCTACAGCTCTAAGTCTCTTGTGCAGTGTATAATCTCGCTCGTTCAAAAAAGTTACAGATTGAATAAGGACATATTTTTTTTGTTCTGTTTTTTTATCCAGTTGAACTTTGCT
>CAIYPC010000599.1 GCA_903927975.1 uncultured Bacteroidota bacterium
CTGGAAAACAAAACCAATGTGTTGCTTATACAATTGCGAGCGGTGTTTTTCTTTTAAGGTGTGAACGGCCTGATCCAAAAAAATATATTGACCTTCCGATTGCTCATCCAGCATGCCGATTATATTCAGCAAACTTGATTTGCCAGATCCTGAAGGGCCCATGATTGAAACAAACTCACCTTGTTTGATGCTCAGGTTAATATCCTTTAAAATAAATGTGCGGATTCCGCCAATCGAGATCCATTTTGATAAGTGCTGAAGTTCAATCATTTTGTATTTATGTTTTTAAAAAGCTTTGAGCAGAGAGCTATGAGCTTCGAGCGCTTTGCTCAAAGCTCTCAGCTAAAAAGCTAGCAGCTTCATGTTAAGGTCAATCATTAAATCCAACTGTTGCATATCTCTCATAACAATCTCATGCTATGACGGATTTATTGCACACTATGTTACCTAATAACATACCGAAATTAAAGACGGTGATTTACAACGGGATATGGAGCTGCAATATACGAATGAGTTCGTTATTGATACACGGGGTGTACGGTTTTGATACAGTTGGGTTTGTCGTTCTTTAGCTCGAAGCTCATAACTAAACGCTCACAGCTTCCTCCGCACATTTTTCCATCGAGCAATTGTTGCATTGTCCCATTAGCACATCAGCAAATTATCACGTTAGCTCATTATCTCATTCACTCCTAAGGCTCTTCACCGGATTTGTAACCGCCGCTTTAAAACATTGCACTACAATCAAACCAAAAGCAATGATGAACACAAGCATAAATACCAGTAAATACGATAAAACGTTTTGTTCTACCCGATACGCAAAATTTTGTAGCCAATAATTGCTGACATAATAAGCAATTGGCCATGCGATAACGTTTGCAATCAATATGAGCGCAGCATATTCTTTTATAAATAAGAAAATAATATTCTTGGCATCGGCGCCAAGTATTTTTCGCACTGCAATTTCTTTGGTTCGTTTGGTTAATGTAAATGCAACAACGCCAATAATGCCAAGCAAAATAATGGCAAGGTTGAGCATGGTTGCAATATTGGCAGCATGCTGTAATTGAAGTTCTGATTTATACAGCGACGCAAATTTTTCATCCATAAATGTATAATCGAAGGGTGCGTTTGGAGAAAAGGATTTCCATTTAGCGTTTATATCGTTCATCGACTGTGCTAAGTTGGAAGTATTGAGTTTGAGTATAAGAAACCTGAACACGTTTGCAGGTTTTAAGTGCGTGAATGCAAGTGGTCCTATTTCTGCATTCATTGAAGAAAAATTAAAATCTTTAATTACACCAGTGATTGTTATCTGCCCCGCAGCTGTTCTTATATTTTTGCCAAAAGCTGTTTCAGGTTTCAGCCCAAGTTGTTTAACGGCAGTTTCATTAAGCACAATGCCTGTTGTAAAATCATGAAAAAAAGAACCAGCAATTATTTGTATGCCAAATGTTTGTGAGAATACTCGTTTTCAAACCGTTACCAGAAATTTCCCAACACGGATTATTTAAAGGTGAATAGGA
>CAIYPC010000600.1 GCA_903927975.1 uncultured Bacteroidota bacterium
CTGTATAGTTACAGCCCGAATCTTTTTTAAAGCATGCAACAAAACAAAAGGATAAGCCTATAAAACCCAAAAACATTAGAATCTTTCGCATGCCATAAATTTCTGCAAAAATATAAGGTTCGAACGATAGACAACAGCGCGGCTAATTATGCTGCAATGTTAAATTATTTTATTTCCACGGAGTTTTGCACATCTTCCTGAGATTGTTTGGAAAGTAGTTCCTGATATTTTTGTTCGTGCATGTCCCACTGATGGCGTTTAGAGAAAATAGCGACAAAAGCAATGATGATGAGCATGGCTATTATTAACACAAGTGGATTGAAATCATCGGTGTTCCTTATCATAGAAGCACGCTTATACCAGCCCGAGAAAAAATTGATGCAAATAGGGATCGCAAACATCAGCCCCAATGGGATGCCGATCAAAAACTGCTTGAAAGTTTTTTTTTCTTTTTCTCTGTTGCGTGCCCAATAATCGATAAATTTTTTTTCTTCAGGCGTGAGCATGAATTTTTTTTGCGAAGTTAACGATCTTGGGTTTGTTGTTTGTGTTTATCGTTTGTGGTCCTGAGCTTTGGGAATTGTTTAAAATAAGCAATGATCCAATAAAGAAAGCGCCCCATTATATTTTAAGAAAGACCAAAAATGTCAAAAGAATTTCTACTAATTGGAATCAGGAAATTGAAAGTCTTGACGATTACAGAGGATATAAAATAGACTTATTTCTTGTTTTCACAGAACGATCAACCAAACTATTCGACTTTTTTAAACTCATGCTTCTCGTTCCCTCCAATGATGATCATCTTTTCAATTTTTCCATTGGCATTTCTCATGAATTGAAATTGTATAGCAGCCATCTTGAGAGAAAAAAGATCTGGCTTGTCCAAATAAATATTTGTCTTTTGTAATCCACCTTTATCAAGCTCCACTTTTAGTTGGCCGCCGTCTAATGTGATCATTGCCTTCACAGTATCAGCCGCATAAGTTCCTACATATTGATTTAAAAATGTGTCCGCGATTTTCGGAACTTCCTTAACCACAGCCTCTTTAATTTTATACGGCTCATAATTTTCCCAATCCCACGGCGTATAAACATCCCCGATTATTTTCTCAAGTACTTCCTTAAAAATACTTTCAGCATTTGAGCTGTTCGACATTAATATGAGCGAGATTTTCTTATCAGGGAAATTGATGTTATAATGCGCCCATCCATCATCATGTCCTTCTTTAAAAAATGCATTTCCATAAGCACATTTAAAAAGTCCCCAACCGAGACCATAAGAAAGATCAATATTTTTATAAGTATCTTCCAATGTATCTGTATTTAATGAGGGGAACTGATGTTTTGTTTTGATAGAAATCTGAGGCGAAAGCATTTCTGCTTTTATTGTATCCTTCAGGCCTTTTCCTTGCATCACCGCTTCTACAAAGCGTGAGTAATCAGCAATAGTTGTCTCCATGGAACCTGCGGCATTTGCAGTAGTTCTTTTCTTTTTCTTTAGCACTTCCCCATTCGCATTGTAACCAAATGCATAATTATCTTCGAAAGATGGCTGCCACACATAGCTTGTCCTCGTCATTCCAAATGGTTTGAATACTCTTTCTTTTGCAAGTTCTTCTAATGATTTATGTGTTGTTTCTTCAATGGCAAGCTGCAACAAAAGCATGCCTTCGCCAGAGTATGCATACCGCCGACCGGGATCAAAAAATATTTCCAGTTCATTATTTCCTTTTGGGTTAAGCCAGCGCCAATTGGGGAAACCAGTTGTATGTCTGAGACAATCTCTTACTGTAATCAGCTTCCATCTCTCGTCATCTGCCAAATTATTATAGCTATCATACATTGGCAAAGGTTTATTAATATAGGCCCATACTCCTTTATCTAAATCAATCGTGCCTTCCTGCACGAGTTGCATTACGATAAAAGCGAACACTGCTTTGCTTAATGATGCACCATAAAAAATTGTTGAGGTATCTAGCAGTTCATTTTTTTCTTTGTTCTTATAGCCATAGCTTTTGGTGTAAGCAATTTTATTATCGTTGATGATGCTAATGCTTAGACCTGCAACATCAGCAACACTCATTAATTGATTAATTGTTTTATCGACATCTGAAGTAGAAATGGAAGTTCCATTGAGGCACTGTATCTGTTTCGCAGAGGCAGAGGCTTGTTTTACCTGAGCCATGGAATCTTGGAAAATAATTCCAAGCAACGTTAATATAATCAGAGCTTTTTTCATTGACTGGATTTCAGAAATAAGGGGCTGTGTGATTACATAACGCACAAAACACAAAAAGATTATGTTTTTTTGTGATGGACCAGAATTACATAGGAGTGATTGAAATCATTTCTTAATCAGCCTCAAAGTGCGCTGCCATTGGCAAACCTGAACATATTCAATAATCATTGCTTAATCAACCGCACCACCGCGCCACCGCCGCTTGCCAATGATACTACAAGGTTCTCCCCTTTTCTTACTTCCTTCGTTTGTTTTACAAGATTGTTAGGATGAATATTTACATCACTTGCATCAGTATAAATTTCTGCGGTATAATCGCCATCATCCAAAAAATTCAATGGGATATTTATTGTTCTTGCTTCATGGTTATTAATGGCACCAACATACCAATCATTCCCTTTCCTTCTTGCAATGGCAACATACTGCTGCACCTTTGCGTCAGGAACTTTTGTTTCGTCCCAAACCGTTGGCACTTCTTTAATAAATTCAAAACCCGGCTGACCTTCGTAAGCAGCAGGGTAATCGCAAACCATAGCAAGATAATTTTCCAGCACTACATACATCGCCAGCATGTGGCATCGCGTACCAAGCATCAACGGTCTAGTGTACTGGGCTATATAAGCTGAATCCGGCACAGCACGAAAACCGCCGAGATGATAATCTGTTGATCCACCCAACATTCTTGTGAATGGCATATAAATATCGTGATCTGGAGTGAGTCCTTCGCCCCATTTATTCACTTCATAATTGCGCGTGCCTTCGCGTGTGTATTCATTCGGGTACGTACGATTTAAACCTGTTGGTTTATACGCACCATGAAATTGAATATGCAAATGATGCGCTGCCGCTTTTTCCAAAATTTCTGTTTGGATGTTCACCATTTCCTGGTCATCGCGATCCAGAAAATCAACCATCATCCCGCTAATCCCCCATTTTTCAAACTGATCAAATGCAGCATCTAATTTTTTGTACAAAGCAGTCCAGTAAACCCACACGCGGATTCCAACTCCTTGGGATTTTGCATAATCGCAAATCTCTTTCATGTTCAATCCGGGGACAGGTTTGGTTACATCAGCATTTGGTCCGGGATAAAAACCAGCACCATCATTTGTGTACCATTCATGCAAACCGTATTCAACGACTGAATGATATTCTATTTTATTTCGGGCACAGAAATCAATATAATATTTGTTGGTAACAAAATTATTTCCGGGCGCATTGATCGTATCAGGGACCACATTTCCGTTCCACCAAGGAAACGTTGTTTTGCCAGGTCTTATCCAGCTTATGTCTTTTAGCTTGCAGGGCTCGGCAAGATTTGTAATCACATTGGATTCAATAAGCGCACCTACGCGATCACTAATCAACATCACTCGCCATGGGCTATGATGCGGCAGTGATGCCTTTACTTTTATTTCAGTTTGCCCTGGCAAAGGCGAAAGCTTGCTTCTAATTGTTCCTTTTTCTTTTATAAGGTACATGCCAGCATAATCAAGCAAATTTGCTTCTGATACGCCAACAAAAATATGTTCAGGCGTTTCAAAAAGCACGGGCATATCCATTAAAGTATCTTCTTTCATCTGAGCCAAACTCACTGTTGTGTATGGACCTTCATGTGATGAAGTATAGTTTGGGAGAAACAATGCTCGTGCGATTGTTTGAGGTGCAAAATTGAATGCATCATTCTCATCAGTTAAAACAAAAGAATGTTTATTCTGATCATCAGGAAACTCGTAGCGGAATGCAACTCCATCATTGAATATTCTTACAGCAAATAAAATTTTTCGGTTAGGCATTGACGTTTGCTGAAGAGGAATCAATGCTTCCTGATAATGTTCATCTATTTTTCTTGCTTTGCCAACTGTCAGTTCATAAGTCTCTTGTCCTTCATCCACCACTGGTTTCATGATATGCAGATTGTTGGAAAAATCACCATCGCTAAATTTTAATGAAAGCTGACTGTTCTGAATAACGGTCTTGCCTTTGTAGCTAACACTATAAAAAGCAGATTGATTTATTATTTTAAGAGAGAAAAGAATGTCTCCATTGGGCGAACGAAGATCAACAGATTTTTGAGCAATGCCACAAGCAGGAATAATAATGCCTATGGCAATTAGTAATTTCAGGATGTATCTCATAATGGCAGCGTTATGCTATGAAGTTAGCAATGTTTTTATCAGAAAAACGCAAAGCTTTTTCACAAAGCAAAAGAAGTTTGCTTGTTGTAAAAAAGCTTTGCGAAATTGGTTGAACTCTTTATTAACTAATGCCAAGCAGTTCCACTTCAAAAATTAAAGTGCTGTTAGGTCCAATGGTCGCGCCGGTTTGTCTATCACCATAAGCCAATTGAGGGGGAATAAAAAAACGCCATTTGCTTCCAACGCTCATCAGTTGCAAACCTTCAGTCCAGCCTTTTATTACCATGTTCAATGGAAAGGTAGCAGGCTGCCCGCGTTTCACAGAACTGTCGAATAACGTACCATCGATTAAAGTTCCATGATAATGACAGGTAACTTTATTCGTAGCCAAAGGCTTTGCACCTGTACCTTCTGTTATTACCTCATATTGAAGTCCGCTTGGCAATGACACAACCCCGGCTTTTTGTTTATTCGTTTCGAGGAAATCTTTCCCCACTTTTAAGTTTGCTTCTGCTTTTTCGTTTTTCATTTGAAATAATTTGTCTGCAATGCCCATAATTTTTTTTGCAAATCTAATTTCAATTTTTGTTATTTCAGGTTTCTGATTTTTGATATTAATTTATCGCTTAATATTGCACGCGCAGAAATGCATACCGCTATGAGAATTTTCGGAAAACTAACCGGATTTTTTATTTCCGCAGTCCTCACTATGTTGGCCTGCTTTTTTTGTTATTGCACATCAGCTCAAACTTGTACAAGCACGGTTAAACCATCCATTAATGTATCAACAAATTCAACATTAACTTGCGCAGGGAAATTGGTAACGTTTACTGCTACCGCAACAAATGCAGGCGCCAATCCTTCATTTCAATGGAAAGTAAATAATATTAATGCAGGCATCAATAGCAGCGTGTTTGAAACGACGACTCTTAATAATGGGGATGTTGTAAGCTGTGTGGTTACTGCGGATCCTACATTCCTATGTGCCACGCCGACAAAGGCTGCTTCATTTGGAATTTCAATGCAAGTTTCATCAGCACTACCGCCTTCAATCAGCATTGTTGCATCTGCAAATAATGTATGTCCTGGAATTCCTATCATTTTCACAGCAAGCACCCAGAATACCAGCTCTACTTTATTTTATCAATGGAAATTAAATGAAGCAAATATCAGCACCGATAGTTTTGCTTATAAAAACAGCAGCTTAGAAAATAATGATGTGGTTTATTGTGTGTTGGTTGATAGCAGCAGTTGTTCGGTCGATCCTATTGCAAGCAATAAAATAACTGTTGGTATCAATAATCTTCCATCTATAATTATAAATCCTTCAGATACTTCAGTTGCCGCTGGCAGCACAGTAAAATTAAATGCTGTTGTTACTGGCACACTTTCATCTTATAGCTGGCAGCCTCCCGAAAATGTTTCAGATCCTTCTTCACTTTCAACTATTACAAAACCTATTCTTTCAGCAACAAATTATTTTTTTAATGCAGTGAGTACTGATGGTTGCTTGCTTAATGAAAAAGTAACAATAAATATATTGCATGAACTAATAATGCCCAATGCGTTTACTCCGAATGGCGATGGGCATAATGATGTTTTCAAAATACCAGCCAATACAAATGTCGCGCTGCAGGAATTTTCTATTTATAACAGATGGGGGAATAAAGTTTTTTCTACTGACAATGTAAGTCGTGGATGGGATGGAAATGTAAATGGCGTGAAGCAAGCGATGGGAGAATACATATATATTATAAAAGGAACTGGATCAAAAGGGAAAATTGTTGCGAGAGGGACTTTCATTTTGGTAAGATGATAGCGAGGAGTTGATAGTTCATAGTCGGAGATCTCCACGAAAATACTTCTGCATGATTTTTTGTATTCAGTGAAATGAACTTGCCCAAGCCTTTAATGTTCATCACGCAGTTTTTATATAATGTTTAGACAAGCATTTTACTTTTCAAATATCAAGCACTACTATGAACTCTCAACTACAAACTCTCAACTCTCCCCCACCGTACATCCAATTTTTTAAATCCGCTTCGTTTGCTTTTCTTATTTTCGATGCATGATCTCTGGAACTAAAACCTTATACAAAAATGCCTATTCCGGATTATCTGAAAGAACTTGGTATCTAGCGATTGTAATGCTTGTTAACCGAAGCGGCACGATGGTGATCGCTTTTCTTACTGTGTATTGCAATACGAAATTACATTTCACGATTCCGCAAGCTGGTTTCATTGTTGCACTGTTTGGCGCGGGCTCAATCATCGGGGCTTATTTGGGAGGGAAGATTACAGATACATGGGGCTTTTATCCTTTGCAGGTTGCTTCGCTTATTTTAGGAGGATTAATGTTTATCACAGTTGGATTTCTTCATACTTTTTTATCGCTCAGCATTGGCATTCTGATTTTAAGTATTTGCAATGAATCATTTCGTCCGGCCAATTCCACAGCAGTTGCATATTATAGTTCAGTAGAAAACAGAACGCGATCTTTTTCTTTGAACAGGCTTGCGATTAATCTCGGTTGGGCAGTCGGCAGCGCATTAGGCGGTTTCCTTGCAAGCATCAATTATCATTTACTTTTTTGGGTTGATGGCTGCACGAATATTGTGGCTGCCTTGGTTCTATTAAAACTATTGCCTTTTGTAAAAAGCGGATCAAAACAATCGGAAGCGAAAAAAGAAATCCCAGCGAGAATGCCTCACCGCGATAAGCTGTATATGTTCTTCATAGTGCTCACTATCTTGTTTGCATCCTGTTTCTTTCAGATGTTCACAATGATTTCTTTGTATTATAAAACACAATGGCATTTGAATGAATTGTTCATTGGGTTCCTGATGGCAATCAACGGTCTAACGATTGTTGTTTTTGAAATGATACTGATATATTCTTTAGAAGGCACAAAACCTCACACTTATTTCATCAGCATCGGCGTGGCAGTTGTTGGGATTGGTTTTGCATTATTAAATGTGTTGCCGCATTTAGCGTGGGCAGCCATCATATCTGTTTTAATAATCACCATTGGTGAAATTATGTCAATGCCTTTTATGAATTCATTTTGGATAAGCCGAACTGATGAAGATAATCGTGGAAGATATGCAGCGATGTACACTATTGCATGGAGCATTGCACAAATTGCAGCGCCAACTTTTGGCAGCCAAATAATAGAGCATAGTGGATATCCATCTCTCATTTGGACATTGTTGATTATTTGTTTGATTGCATCATTGGGATTTATTCTGCTTGGGAAATATTATAAAACTTCACTTGCCCTCGCAACCAAAACGGTTAGCAATAAAACAATTCAAAATCAAGATTGAAGAAAGATTCAGTAAGCTTGTAAAAAATGTATTGAAAAATATTACATTGCTTACTCAATCTTCATTTCATATTAATATCAATCAGCATGTCTATGCAATTGCCATTAAAATTAAAAATCTGTATTTGTTCTTTTTTCTTAGCTACCGCTTCTAACGCTCAAACAAATACCAATATATTGCTATGGCTAACAAATGGCGATCGTTCTGCTTTATTCGAGCAGCAATCTAAACCGCTAAATTTTACCGCTGAAAAAAATACAAGCAAAAAAATAATTGTTGATGATAAAAAAACATATCAGCAAATGGATGGCTTTGGTTTTGCGCTCACGGGTGGCAGCGCGATGCACATTATTCGCATGAACACATCCGCGAGAAATTTATTGTTGCATCAACTATTCGACACAACAGGAAATGATATTGGCGTAAGCTATTTGCGTTTGAGCATCGGCTCTTCTGATTTGAATGAACGCCCTTTTACTTATGATGATATGAATGCGAATGAAACGGATACATCATTGTTGCATTTTGATCTTGGCGAAGACAAAACAGATGTAATTCCTGTGATGAAAGAAATTTTAGCAATCAACCCGAATATAAAAATCTTAGGATCACCTTGGTCGCCGCCGGCATGGATGAAAACAAATAAGGATACCAGAGGCGGAAGATTGAAACCAGAATATTACAGTATGTATGCGAGATATCTTGTGAAGTATATTCAGCAAATGCGTGAGGCAGGAATTAAGATTGACGCAATCACTATTCAAAATGAACCGTTGCACGCAGGCAATAATCCAAGTCTGTTATTGGTTGCGCCTGATGAAGCTGAGTTCATTAAAAATTATTTGGGGCCTTTATTCCAGCAGAATAATATTTCTACAAAAATCATTATTTATGATCACAATGCAGATCGTCCCGATTATCCCATTTCCATTTTGAATGATGCAGATGCGAAACAATATATTGATGGTTCTGCTTTTCATTTGTATGGTGGAACGATAGATGCGCTAACAGATGTTCATGATGCGCATCCCGATAGAAATATTTATTTCACGGAGCAGATGGTAGTGCAGTTCAACAGAAAAAATAATACCAATAAAGGCATTGATATTTCATATCCAATTAATGACTTGATGATCGGCGCTCCGCGCAACTGGAGCAAAAATGTTTTGCTGTGGAACCTTGCTGCCGATCCTCAATTCAAGCCTTATACAGATCGCGGTGGATGTGATATGTGTCAGGGCGCTGTTACCATTGATAAAGACAGTTCATTTGATAATCTCGCTTATTATACCACGGCGCATGTTTCAAAATTTGTTCGCCCGGGTTCTTTTAGAATTGGATCTAATTTATCAGACAGCATTCCAAACGTTGCATATAAAACTCCAACAGGAGAAAAAGTTTTGATTGTAGCCAATATTAGCAATCAGCCACAAAGTTTTGAAATTGCTTATCACAAAAAATCTGCAACTGCATTTTTGAAACCACATTCTGTTGCCACTTATATCTGGAAATAATTTTAAAAGATTTTAGCATGAATAAAATCACTCGACTAACAACGCTGTTATTATCATTTACATTTTTCACATCTGCATATAGCCAAGGTTTCTTAAAAGCATCTGGCAAACAAATCGTGAATGAAAAAGGAGAAAATATTTTGCTCCGCGGAATTGGCTTGGGTGGCTGGATGGTACAAGAAGGCTATATGCTAAAATTGCAGGGAAACAATCCGCAATTCTCCATCCGAAAAAGAATTGCACAATTATTAAGCCCTGAACAAACGCAGGAATTTTATGACGTGTGGCTCAATAATCATACAACAAAAGCTGATATAGATTCTTTGCATGCATGGGGATTTAATTCAGTGCGCTTGCCGATGCATTATAATCTTTATACACTTTCTGTTGATGAAGAACCAGAAGCTGGAAAACAAACATGGCTCACAAAAGGATTTGCCTTAACAGATAGTTTGCTGAGTTGGTGCAAAGCAAATGATATGTATTTGATCCTTGATTTGCATGCTGCGCCGGGCGGACAAGGCAACGATATTAATATTGCAGACAGGGACACAACGAAACTATCATTGTGGCAAAGCGAAGCAAATAAAAATAAAACAATCGCACTATGGAAAAAATTAGCAGAGCGATATAAAGATGAACCAAATATCGCAGCTTATGATTTGCTCAATGAAACCAATTGGGGATTTGATGATACAACGAACGATAAACATGGTCTTAAAGAAGAACATAATAAACCTTTGAGAGATTTATTAATGAGCATTACGCAAGTCATTCGTTCCGTTGATAAAAAACATATTGTGATCATCGAAGGCAACGGTTGGGGAAATAATTACAGAGGTATTTTTCCGACATGGGATGATAACATGGTTTTCAGTTTTCATAAATATTGGAACTATAACGACACGAAATCTATTCAACATATTTTAGACACAAGAGAAAAATACAATGTTCCTGTGTGGCTTGGCGAGACTGGAGAAAATTCGAATGTTTGGTTTGCAGATGCGGTTCGTTTATTCGAGTCAAATAATATTGGTTGGTCGTGGTGGCCGCTGAAAAAAATTGGCATCAACAATCCTTTAGAAATAAAATCTAATCTCAATTACAATCGACTTGTAAATTTTTGGAATGGAAAAGCAGCAAGACCACCAAAAGAAAGCGATGTGTACAGCGGCTTGCTTGAGCTTGCAACTTACTCAAACATCCGATCAAATATTGTGCACAGAGATGTTATAGATGCGATGTTCCGCCAGCCTTTCGATAATAAAGCGATTGCTTTCAAATCAAATATTATTTCCACAAAAGATTCAATAATAGAAGCAGTTGATTATGATCTGGGAAGAAATGGAATTGCTTATTCAGATAAAGACACCGGCAATTATTATATTTCCACAGGCGGAAAAGGAAGCGCAGGAAACAAAGGTGGTTTGTATAGAAATGATGGCGTTGATATTTATAAAGATTCGGCTCATTATGAAAAATATTATGTGGGAGATATTCAAGACGGCGAATGGTTGCAATACACAATTGATGTAAAAGAAAGTGCTTCTTATCTACTGAGACTAAATGTAGCTGCGGCTGATAGCAAGAGTGAAATATCTATTTATGTTGACGATAAAATAGCAAAAGAAAAAGAAATTGTTCAATCAACAAATTCCCTGAAAAATTTTCAATCGCAATTAATAAATACAGTTATATTGAATGAAGGCAAACATGTTGTGCGAATAAATTTTATTAAAGGCGAGTTGCGTTTTAAACAGTTAATTCTTATAAAAAAACAATAGATAGCTAATAGGCATTTCGAAAAATCTTGCATCACCATCAACGATGGACGATGTCTTCTTTGCATTGTCCTAAGCTTGAATATATTTCTTCTTAAAGTTCAACGGACTTTCACCAGCAATTTTTTTAAACAGTTTACTCAAATGAGAGATGCTATCAAAGCCAACAGCATAACCAGTTTCGGAAATGTTTTGATCTTGAAGCAATAATGTTTTTGCCTGACTGATGCGATACTGATTTACAAAATCGGTGAAAGTCATTTTGGTTTGTTTTTTAAAATATCTACAAAATGCAGCCGTGCTCAAATGCACTTTTGATGCAACTTCATTCACATCTGTACGCTCGTTATAATTCGCGTGAATATATTCATACACAGATGACATCCTGATTTTATCGTTGAAAAATATTTTAATGCTCGTGTCTATTTCATTCAGCACTTCCACTTCTTTTGATTTTGCAAGCAGTTGAAAAATTTCTAGCAGGCAAAGCAACTGACCAAAATGATCAAGCTGTTGCATGCTCTTTAATTTCTCCACTGCTTTGATTTTTGTTTTGCCTTTGAATGATAATCCAAAAACAGATTTCTCAAAAAGTTTGTTGATGGCAGTTAGCTCAGGTGTATTTTCAAATGCAGTTCCCAGAAAATTTTCTTTCAACTGCACAACAATTTGTTTGTATGATGTTTTCAATCCATAATCAAAATTCAAATGAGGTATGTTTGATCCAATCAAAACCAAATCACTTTCCATATAGCTTGAAACATGTTGACCAACATGACGAATTCCCGCCGAGGCTTCTACATAAACCAATTCATATTCCGGATGATAATGCCAATAAAAAGATTTTCTCAGTCTTGGCATGAAAAGCTTGAATGATTTCCCGCTTGCTGGCACGACTACTTCACGTTGAATTTTCATTTCTTAGATATTTCCTATAAATGTAGTATTTCATTACATAAAACATAATATTTGTCAATACAGAACAAAAACTTGTCATTGGAGAGAGCGAAATTCATTATTGCTTTCTTGAAATTTGTGTTATCAAATTCATCAAAAATTATAATATGGAAAAGCAAACAATGGCAGCAACGATGGCTCCCAACATGGACCCAAACAATGCGCATAAGGATATTCCCGGCAATCCTTCAACAGCAAAAAGCAGCGTAACAAAATTAAATGATCGCAGCAATGGTAAACCTTTGCAAGTGCTGAGTGAAGAAGATTGGAAATTTTGGATCTACAATGGATATATCATTATTAAAAATGCGGTTCCCCGCGAGCAGGCAAAAAGAACGGCAGATTTTTTATGGGAGTTTGAGGAGAAAGATCAGCACAATCCAGAAACATGGTATGCGCCGCCACGAGCTGAGATGAAAATGAAAGAGCTTACGAACACGGGCATGGTGGAAGTTTATAACCATCAATATTTATGGCATAACAGACAGACGCCGAAAGTTCATGCAGCATTTGCTGATATATGGGGTACAGAAAAATTATGGTGCACGATTGACAGAGCAAATTTGAATATGCCATTGCGCCCAGGTTTTGAATACAAAGGATTTATTCATTGGGATTATGATCCAGAAACAAAACCACAAAACGTGCAAGGTGTTTTGGCTTTGGCCGATCAGATGGATGAAGAAATGGGCGGCTTTCAATGTGTGCCAGAGCTTTTCAGAACGTATGAAACTTGGAAGCATACACAACCAGAAGACCGCGATCATTTCAAACCAGATATCAGTGGTTTCAAATTAGAGAAAATAAAAATGGAAGCTGGCGATCTGCTAATCTTTAATAGCCTTCAACCGCATGGAATAAGACCAAATATGAGTAATGATAAAGTACGCATCGCACAATATATTTCTATGATGCCTGCTGAAGAAGATAATGCGCCGCTTCGTGAATGGAGAATCAATTCATGGAAGAACAGGATCGCGCCTGAAGGCTATGCATTCCCAGGCGATCCGCGCAAATGGGAACAGACTAAATATTCAACGGCCGAGCTATCACCATTAGGAAGAAAAATTTTAGGTTTGGATAACTGGCTTTAGGTGGTTCTCTATTATTACCTTTTTTAAAAACAATCTTCACAAAATAGTCCAAGAAACCGTTTTCGCTAAAGGAGTATTATTTTGCCTGTTTTGCGGCTCATCATTTTTTAATGCCGCAAAAACAGGCAAAGTTCTTTGTGGCGTATAGACATCTCCACTTGCCGTAGGACATAGGGTAATCCATAGTTTTTAGAAACATAAATGCAATTTTCCCTGTCATTTTTTTAAAGCTGCAAAAACCTGCACAAGTAGCATATATTCTACAACCCAAATTTAAAATTCATACCTACAATATGTTAAGCATTCTATTTTTCCCGGCTCATTCTTGCAGTTTCTTTGTGTTATCAAAGTGAGACATACAGAGAGGAAAAAATAAAGACCGGAAACTGAAGCAAAGACGATAATTAGATTCTAAGTTCTTTGAAAGATTTAAAAAAAATCATCTGCAAAATAAAATTATTAATGTTTTGTGCAATCCTTATTCTATAGCACAGCAAGCAGAGCTGTCATTTATGTGACGGCTCTTGCTTTTTGAAATGAAAAAAACCTTATCCTGATGTTTGTAGTAAGTCATCTACAACAAGATTTAAAAAAGAGTACCTGTTAAATGTTGAATATCCTATTTTCTTCGAGGCGCTGTAGTTGTTTCTTTGTGTTGTTAAAGCGAACGAGAAAAGTGCAGCGCGAAAAACCAGATTCATCATGTTCTTTGAAATATTTAATCGGTAATACCTAACACTATTTTCAAGCATTAGCCATTGCCTTATCCATGCAGCATGAGCGAGGGCCACAAATAAAGCTCCTTTGACCTTCGCTCACCAATGCACCCTATGATTTACAAATGACCTTAACCCTTATCAAAACATTGCTCTTTGAAAACTAATTACCAATATCCTGAACTCATTTCCATTAACCATTAACCTAATCCTAAGTAAATGAGCGAAGACCAAATGTTTCCAGGTCTTCGCTCAGCAACGAACCTTAAAATTTAAAAAGACCATAACCCTTACAAAACATTGCTCTTTGAAAACGACATTGCCAATATCCAGAACTTATTTTCATTAGCCATTACCCTTATCCTAAAGTATGTTTCAGCGAAGGCCATTAATAGCTTCTCGGTCTTCGCTAAGCAACGCACGCTATTCAGAAGCGAGTCCCGGAATAAAAACAATGTCTTTAAAAACCAACTCATTTCTTAAGTTCTTTTCATTAGCCATTACCCTTATCCCATGCAGAATGAGCGAAGGCCACCAATGCTTCTCGGCCTTCGCTCACCAATGCACTCTATGAAAAAAAATTATTTGTTCGTACCCTTTAATTTTTTTCAACATCCAAACCAAAATCGCTTTTATGAAAAACTGTTCTACCCAACAAGAAATTTTATTGATGCCGAACACCAATTTCCTTCGCCATCAATGCGTTCAGAAGATTGAAAAAAACGCAAAACGCCGACGCCATTCAGTATCAGAAGATATTGAGCATGCATGCTGGAACGGAATGATTTACAATATGCTTCCAGGCATGATTGAAAAAGCCAAATCGGATGAAAAACTTTTTCTGCTACAAGTACGACGCGAAGATGAATTCCTAGAAATGGAGCTTGGTGAAGATTATTTCAGAAGCATTGATTGCATCTTTTCTATCAGCCCAAATTATTTTTTCTCTGAGGCGCTGAATAATTAACAGCAAAGCTTTAAAATCCTAAATCCAATTTTATGAATTCCACTGAACTGCTAAGCACAAATGAATACACGATCAATTGTGAGAAATGGTTTGTGCTTTTTGCAAGCAAAAAAGTTCTCATCAATCTGAATGCCATGAACATTTGTTATTCTTTTTGCCGGCCTGTTCGCTACCTTAATGAAACACAAAATATTTTGATTACTAAGTAAAGCCTTTATGTTCCGTAATAGAAACGTGGATGAAACTGATGAAAATTCAATTAACGATCGTCCGAAAAGTTATTAGAATTAAAATCTTAATCCTTAATCCTGTGAGAAACCATTTAAAATCCGTACCGTCCAATTAATCTTTTATCCTATGGTTTCGTCCACGTTACTATTTCTTTTGTCGGCCTGTGCACCTTAATCCTAAAAACCTTGTCAATGAAGTAAACCGAAAACGTTCCGTTTTAGAAACGTGGATGAAACAAATTAAAATTTAATTAATGATCGTCCGAGAAGTAATTAGAATTTCAATCGTCAATCCCAAATCCTGTGAAAAACCATTTAAAAATCCGTACTATCCATTTAATCCTTTATCCTATGGTTTCGTCCACGTTTCTATTTCTTATGAAAAAAAATAACCTAAAATATTCCGTTGTAGAAACGTGGATGATCCTGATGAAAAACAATTTGGATGATCGACCGACAAGTAATCCAAATTTTAATCCTTAATCCTATGA
>CAIYPC010000601.1 GCA_903927975.1 uncultured Bacteroidota bacterium
AAGAAACAAACAAATACAATTATATTTCAATTGCTCCTGCAATAGGATATAACAAATACGATCAATTCATGATTGGCGCTGCCATTCACAACTTCAATCTTCCGCCAAATCCAGTTGAATTTATTTTTGTTCCTTTATATGCAACGCATAGTAAGCAATTAAATGGTATTGGAGATATTGGTTATTCATGGTATCCTGATAATCATTTTCAAAAAATAAGAATTGGCATTAACGGGGCAAGGTTTTCGACCTTATCAGGAATTGACAGCAACAGCAATAAAGTTTTTGGAGGCTTTTATAAAATTGTTCCTTCCATTCGCCTGACATTTAAAAATAATAATCCAAGAAGTTCTGTTGAAAAATGGATTGACTTTAGAACATTTATTATCGGCGAAAAAGGCTTTGACTATTTTGTGAAATCAACTGATTCAAATTATTATCCCGCTACAGAAAAATATTCAACACGATATCTTAACCAGCTTACATTTAATATGGAAGATTATCGTGTGCTTTATCCTTATAATGCACAGTTTCAAATTCAACAAGCAAGTGAATGGTACCGTTTGAATTTTACAACAAATTATTTTTTCAATTATTCAAAAGGCGGCGGAATGAGTGTACGAGTTTTCGCATCTAAGTTTGGATATTTAGGAGGAAAAACATCTGCAAAAGAATTTGCGACTTATTCTTATCAACCAAAACTAACAGGTTCGATAGGCAGCGATGATTATACTTACAGCAACTATTTTATTGGAAGAAATGAATTTCAGGGATTTGCCAGTCAGCAGATAATGATGAGAGATGGCGGATTGAAATTGCGCACAGATGTCTTTAATAATTTGCAGGGAAGATCTGATAATTGGGTAGCAGCATTGAATTTTAATACCACGTTGCCAACGAATATTATACCAAAACAAATTCCGTTAAAAGTCTTTTTTGATATAGGCACTTATGCTGATGCGTGGAGCAACACACCGCCTACTGCAAAATTTTTATATGTTGGAGGTTTGCAATTATCGCTGTTCAAAAACGTGCTCAATATTTATGCGCCGATTTTTTATAGCAGCGATTTTCGCAACGAGCTTAAAACATTACCCGACCAAAATACATTTCTTAAAAAGATTTCTTTCAGCATCGATGTCCAAAATATTAATTTGAGAAGGATTTACAGAAACATTCCTTTTTAAATGAGCGACACTTTCAACATACGTTATCTTCAGCAAAACGAAATCAATAAACAAAAATGGGATGAATGTATTGATCGTGCAAGCAATGGCTTGGTTTACGCATACTCATATTATTTAGATGCCATGTCAAAAAACTGGGATGCACTTGTGCTGAATGATTACGAAGCTGTAATGCCATTAACATGGAATAAAAAATATCGCATTCATTATTTATATCAACCTGCATTCACTGCATCGCTCGGCATATTTGGAAATAATCTTCATCAAAAACTAATTGAGCATTTCATCAAAACCATCCCAAAAAAATTCAAGCTTGTTGAAATTGCAATGAACTACGGAAATGTTTTTATTGCTTCTTCTGATTTTAAAACTATCCGCAATAATTATATTCTCGATCTGAATAAAGATTATACAGCACTTCATTCATCATACAAAGAGAACATTAAAAGGAATATTAAAAAAGCACAACAGCTTAGCTGCACAGTTAAAAAAAATATTCCTGTTGAAGATGTTATCAATCTTTCAAAACCAGCCATGCGGCAATTGACGAATGTGACAGAGGATGATTATAAAAATTTCGAAAAGCTTTATCATTTGTTGCATCAACAAAATAAAGCAATTACTTACGGAGTGTATTCGCCTAATAAAGAACTGGTTGCTTCATGTGTTTATTTTTTCTCTCACAATCGCGCTTACTATATTCTTGTCGGAAATCACCCGAACAGCAAGGCTTTGGGCGCATCACATTTTTTGATTGACTCTTTTATTAAAGATCATTCCAATCAAAATATGATACTTGATTTTGAAGGCTCCGACATTCGCAATCTTGCTTTTTTTTATAGCAGCTTCGCCGCAACCCTCGAAACATATCCATTCTTAAAGATTAATAATTTACAAAAGTGGGTGAAGTGGGTGAAGTGGATGAAGAAGTAGTTCGGAGTTACGAGTTTTGAGTTCAGAGTCGGGAGTTGCCTTTGGCAATGAACTATTAACTATCGACTATGAACTTGTTTCCAAAATCTTCTCAGCTATTACCAAATCAATAGCCTGTGTGATTTTGATATTATTCGTTTCTCCTTCTATTAAATTTATTTTTTCACCCATCATTTCTGCAACAGTTGCTTCGTCAGTGAATGCTTCATCATAAGGTTGATTGAATGCAGCTTTGAGAATGCTGCTCTTAAAAGTTTGCGGAGTTTGAATGATATGAACTTTATCTCTATCAATAATAACATTGCCATGATGCGTTTCAACGCGCATAGAATCTACCGCCTTTATTGCAGGGATCGCATTTCCATTTGCAAGTGCTTCTTCATAACAACGCACAATTAATTTTGCTGTAACCAAACAACGAACACCATCATGCACAAAAACAATTGATTCATCTTCCACATGCATCAATCCATTTTTTACAGAATGAAAACGTGTGTCGCCACCTGTTGTGATTTTTATGCGTGTTGCATCAAACGCTGACTGCGCAATGGCTTCAGCGGTGCTGATATGTTCTTCGCTTACTACCAGAATAATTTCAATATCGCTATAAGCGTTCAAAAATGTATTGAGCGTATGAAGCAAAACTGGTTTGTCGTTCAACAACAAATACTGTTTCGGAATTGGTTTTCCCATTCGCGTTCCCGAACCGGCTGCAACAATAACTGCAAATTTTTTAACCATGATTTTAGTCTTATTTATCTGATTGCTCCTCACAACGGATTAAAATCCGTTGCTACAATATGCGCCGAGGCTACGCCTCTACACGCAACTTCTCCGCGCCTCTCCGTCTCTGCGGTTAGAATGTCTGAACTCCCGAATTTGTCGGGACAGGCACGATTTTAATTTTATTCTTTTGATTAAACTAATTGAATTAAATGGGGCTTACAATTACTCACAACTACAAACTCTAAACTACAAACTCATCTATACAACGCAACCTCCTCTACTCCATCGCTACTTCGCATTGCACGATACATTCCCGCACTATTAAAAATCATCGCCGCATTTCCTTTCGCATCAACGCCAATCATCCCGCCTTCTCCATTTATCTTCATCAGTTTTTCATTCACCACAATATCCATCGCTTCTTGTAATGTATAGCCTTTATATTCCATCAAACAACTCACGTCATAAGCAGCAACAGCTCGAATAAACATTTCACCGTGACCCGTACACGAAATGCCACAGGTATTGTTATTCGCATAAGTGCCGCAACCAATCAACGGACTATCACCAATGCGACCATATTTTTTATTCGTCATGCCGCCAGTGCTTGTAGCAGCAGCGATGTTTCCTTTTTGATCGCAAGCTACCGCACCAACGGTACCAAATTTTTTATCCTTCATCAATTCTTCTAATCGTTGATGTGTGTGATCAAGAGAATAATTATCTGAATCACGAATCGCTTTCCATTGATCATATCTAAACTGAGAGAAAAAATATTCATCGGGTTCCAGCTTCACGCCCTGTTTAATCGCAAAATCATTTGCGCCTTTGCCGCTCAAAAAAACATGATTGCTATTGCGCATCACTTCTGCAGCAAGCTCAATTGGGTTGCGCACGTTGCGAACGCCAGCAACCGATCCTGCATCAAGCGTGCTGCCATCCATAATCGCTGCATCCATTTCTTGTACGCCTTTTTTGGTGAACACGGAACCCCGACCTGCATTGAACAACACGTTATCTTCTAATATCACCAATGCAGCTTTCACTGCATTCACAGCAGAGCCTTCTTCTTCAAGCACAGCAAAACCTGCGTCCATCGCTGTTTTCAAGCCTTCGGTATAAGCGTGTTCCAAATCGGGTGTCATATCTTCTTTGAGGATGGTGCCCGCGCCACCATGAATAACAATCGTGAATTTTGACATAGCTATTATTAAGTATCGAACGAAAATAGAGAATTTCCCGACTGATAATTTTGAATCTTTTTAAAGAAAGATTGAAAACACGCTAATTGCTTTCTTGTTTTGTTGGAAACTCGCTAATGAAGAAGATGTTTTTTATTTTGTATCCAACGATAGAAATTCTATTAAACTTTGGGTTTAATAGCGGCAAATGAATATGTATTGCCATAAAGAAAATAAGGAGCAATGCTATTGCTCCTTACTAAAAAGATCATGCAGAAAGCAAGCGAGGATTTTCCATCAACGGGTGCTTCAGCTAAGCCGCACAAATCACTACTCTGTTGGTAGGATTTCGATGAATGCATTTTTATGGCAAACGGATTAGGGCATAACGGAAACCAAAAATACTCAATCTACATAGCCACCAAAATAGAACTAGCTACCTAGTTATTGTAGGATTTTCTCTACACGTTTAATTCAATAACATTATTCGTTACGCTCTGATTTTATGATTTCTTTTTAGCATGTTTCTTCGTATAAACATTCTGCCCACTTAAAGGAACAAGAAAACCAATTTGTGTGTTCGTGAGCAATGGGATTACTGTATCATCAAAAGGGACTGGATACTTCAAAAAGAAATTTGCTCTTCCGCGAAAAAATATTTTAAAGAACGAAAGTTTTACATCTCCGCCAATCAGAAATTCAAACCCTTCTGTGATTGATTTGTTGTTTTCTGATGGATAAAAATTTGACTCATAATTTGTTTTCGCTTGAGTTTGCAACACACTCAAACCAGCGCCTAGAAAAAAGCTGACCCTATTGCTATAATCTGCACTGCCAATAAGATATTCATAGAAGTTTGCCGACAAATGCATGAATGAATATTTGCTCTGCGCTTTTATATAATAATTGTTGCCGCCATTTGTTGGCGAATACAAAACCGAATCTGTCGGCATCGCTTTGCTATTGTATGCAAATGTGAGGGCATATACTGTTTTTTCATTTGCCTCATATTCCCCGGTAATTCCAAAACCCGAGCATTTCAGGTTTACGGCGCGTAGATTAAAATTGGAATAAAAGCCACCAATATTAAATTGTCCATAACTATGATATGACGGGAACAATGCAAGGCAGAATAAGAAAGGATAAAATAATTTAGTAAAGATTGATTTTCTTTCCATAGTTGAGTATTGGATAACTAACGTGATAGCCTATCTGTTTATTATCGGTTGGTCCTTATTTCACAGTTGGAGAAGTTCTTTTTCTATAGCTCGGTGTCCCCACCGACCGAAACTGAATTCTCATACGCTGCCGTTACTAAACCTACAGCTAAATAGGATTACAATCAGTACAAGAGCCCACCGCGGCGGGAGAAAAGCTAAATAGAATTCCTAATTTCTGGTCCATAATTGTTCCAAAAAATAAATCTTTAATGAATTTTATTCTGTCTGCTTACACGGACAAGAAGCTGGATATAAAAATCTTGTCAACCTTGTTCCTTGAATCTTATTTCTTCCCATCCTTCATATATCCATTCTCAATAAACTCCATGAAAGTTAATAATGCGCCCCAATGATAAAATGCATCCGCGCTTTTCACATCGCCGCCAACGCCTTTTACTGAATTATAATTTTCATACACACCTCCTTCTGCTTTCCAATTTTTCATCAGCAATGCTTTTGATTTTTTTATCAGATCTTCTCTCGCATTTTGCACGTCGTAATTTTCCATGCCCATATAAACCAAAAAATTCATCGGTCCCCATATCCTTCCGCGCCAATAATCATTGTCTTTAAATGCAGAATCGTTTCGTGCAATTGAAGGAATCACATATTCACCGTAAAATTCATTCTGGTTAAAATAATGTTCTTTAATCATGCGCTCTGCTTGTCGTTGTGTACAAGCTTTTGCCAGCATAGGATAAAAATTGGTGGGCGATAATCGATAACTTTTTTCTCCGTTATCAGTTCGTTTGTTTAAAAAGATCCCTTGTTCTTCATCCCACAAGTCCGCAAGTTTTGTTTTATAAAAATCAGCTCGCTTATTCAATTCATCGGCATCTTCTTTCTTACCTAATATCTGCGAAATCTCCGCCAAAGAATTGCAATCCATAATGTACATGCTCATCAAACCAACATCAGCAAGTTCCATTGTATTTGTATTCGCATTAAATCGAACGCCATCATACATCGGCGAATTATCAAGCCCCGATTCAAATGCTGCCGCTTGCCAATTATGGGCCTCGACAGTTTTCAAGGTATCAGAAACCTTGTCAGATCCCCAGCATAGATATCCCTTCACATCACGATGTTTGGGCCACCATCTGTTCCATGTCAGCAGTTCATCGTACACTTCATTCAGAAACCATTTCTCCTGATATTTTTCGTAGATATTCAAAATGACTGTGCCGCCAATGGGAGGCTGTGATCTGTCCCAAGAAGTATTGCCATAGGGCGATTGATAGTTGGGAATAAAACCATCGGGTGTTATGCTTTTTGTAATTTCAATGGCATTCGCATACGCGAGTTTTTTATTGAACATTGAGAGCATATAGCTTGCGAAATAAGTATCCCAATCGAATATCACAAAGCCGCCCCAGCCAGCGCTCCAGTGCCTGCTCACCGGCGTGATGACACGATTATTAGGCGCATCATAAGTAGTATTCCATGCAAGAATTGTCTGCATTGCCTTAAATGATTCCGAAAGATTTCCATAGCTGTCAATTCGTGCTTGTTCTTTTTTTCGGTGAACATCGATGATTGTTTTTATTTCACTCAATGTTCTTTTTTTTCCAGTATAAATTCCAATTTCATTTTTTGTGGGGAATGAAAGATGCGGAGAAGTAGTTGCAGAATATGCATCTGGGATAGGCATTGCCGTTGTATTCACAACAATTATTTTACCAGCAAATTTTCCGGTGAGCGTATTTTGATTTCTTCCAACAGATCCTTCGCGGTTCCACAAGAGTCCTGCTTCAACCACCAGATAATTCCCGCCATTTTTAATCGGAGAAACCAAAATGATTTCATCATTGCCATCTATTGCGCTTTCTATCTGTAATTCTTCTTGTTGATATTTTAATTTTAAGCTTGTATAACTGCCATCATCAGAACGAAGACCTGGAACAACTTTTGTTGACAGCTCTTGAATATCAGCTTCTTTAAAAACTTCTCTGGCGTAATCAGGATTGCCGGGATGCGTAAAGCATAAATTAATAGAAAATCCTTCAGGCAATAATACATGCGACACCATGCTGTTCACATACCATGTGTTCCATCCCGTGACAAGCGAATGTTGTAGCGCTTTATATTCACCAGTTCTGATGTTGCGCTGAACAGGTTGCGAACAGACAACTCCATATATTAGCAGCAGTAAAAATGATATCGAGAAACGGGATTTATTTTTCATACTAATCGTTGAAAGTTTTTGAAGCCTATATTATGTAAAAGAAAATAAATGTACAGAGATTGATTTTAAGGAGTTTAAAGAGTTTACAAACGAAATAGGTAATATATTAATGTTATGAGAAAAGGAGGTAAAAAAGGTTGCCAATGTAAA
>CAIYPC010000602.1 GCA_903927975.1 uncultured Bacteroidota bacterium
GATTTTGCTCCTAATCTTTCTTTCTTTTTTAGCAATGGCATGGATGCGGAATACAGTGTTATCGGCAGAGTGGCGAGAAGAATTTGGGCGAAGGCAATCAAGTTTAAATATAATGGCAACAGCCGCTCGCAAAAATTAAAATATCATATACAAACTTCCGGTCGCAGTTTGCACGCGCAGGAAATTGATTTCAATGATATACGCACAACCTTGCAAGCTTTGTATGCGATTTATGACAACTGTAGTTCCCTTCACACAAACGCTTATGATGAAGCCATCACAACGCCCACTGAAGAAAGTGTTCGAAGAGCCATGGCAATACAATTAATCATTAATCGTGAACTTGGTTCAGCAAAAACAGAAAACTTTATTCAGGGATCTTTTATTATTGAAGAGCTGACTGATATTGTTGAAGAAGCTGTGATGAAAGAATTTGATAGAATCAGTGATAGAGGCGGTGTGCTGGGCGCTATGGAAAGAATGTATCAGCGAAATAAAATTCAGGAAGAAAGTTTGTATTATGAAAGTCAGAAACACACAGGCGAGCTGCCGATTGTAGGTGTAAATACTTTTCTTAATAAAAAAGGAAGCCCGACAATTCTTCCGAGTGAAGTCATTCGATCCACCAAAGAAGAAAAAGAACAGCAGATTGAGAACTTGAAAGCATTTCAGAAACGCAACAAAAATATTTCAGTTGAAAAGCTGAATGAGTTGAAACGTGTTGCCATTGAAAATGGGAATTTGTTTGAAGAACTAATGGAGACCGTAAAATATTGCTCACTCGGAGAAATCACACATGCACTTTATGAAGTGGGTGGACAATATAGAAGGAGCATGTGATTATTCTTTCTCCAATTCCTCGTCATCATCATCTTCAAAATCATCAGGAATATCGAGATCTTTTGCACCTAAATCTTTGTAATTAATATTTTCATTCAATGGTTCATTATCCTCATCTACAGAATCCACAACAGCATCTTTCAATTCGTTTTCCTCCTCTGAAGAATTATACGCAGCGGCATCTCTTAATAATTTTTTCTCTTCATCGCTCACATTCGATTCCTGAACATCATTCAAAATATCTTCATCAGTTTTGAAAATATTTTCTGCAGCATCTTTTACTGGATGCAACTCCAAAAAATGATTCTCTGTAGTTTTATTCTTTGCCATCATACTTAAATTTTTACGCATTGTCATGCTATTGCCATCATATTGCATTGTTCCGCGCAATATGCACACGCATCAGCGCACAACCTGCAATGCTCGTTATCATGTTTGCTACATTCCGATGCACATGCCCTACAAACATCTGCACAAATACCACAAACCTCTCCTGCTCTTTCGCTTCCCAGGCTCATCAACTGAACAGCAGTGTTGCACATAATTGCGCATTCTAAATCAAGCTGAATACAACGCACCATCATTTGCACATCGTCTTCTTTAAGACAGGAGGCTGCACAATGATTACAAACCTCTATACATTTTAGGCAGGCATCAATACAACTTTTAAAATAGCTTTCCATCATTATATTTTTGTTTTATTAAAATCAACAAAAATGTTGCCTTACTCAAATGCGCTTTCAAAAAATTATCAGTGTGGAATTTTTTCAACAATTTGAGGAATCCGCGCTTTATATAAACCCGTAATTTCACCAGCATAAAACATTATCTTCAATGAACATCGCGTCTTATATCGACCACACTGTATTAAAACCTACAACCACAATTACTGAAGTAAAAAAAATTTGTGAAGAAGCCATTCAATATCAATTCGCCGCTGTTTGTATTCCGCCACTTTTTGTGAAAGAAGCAAAAAGATTAACTGCAAATACCAGCGTGAAAGTGGCAACTGTTATCGGTTTTCCTTTTGGATACTCTGCCATCGAAGCAAAAATGGCAGAAATAATTTTGGCAATGGTTGACGACGCAGATGAGTTGGATATGGTTATTAATATTGCTGCTCTAAAAAATAACGACTGGCAATATCTCGCGAATGAAATCAATACCATTTTGCCAATCGTGCATCATCAAAAAAAAATACTAAAAATCATCATCGAAAGCGGCATATTAACTGATGAAGAAATTATCCGCTGCTGCACTTTGTACGGGACTGCGGGTGTTGATTTTTTGAAAACATCAACTGGCTATGCAGAGAAAGGCGCAACCATTGAAGCCGTTGAACTGATGAAAAAAAATTTGCCTGATACTATAAAAATCAAAGCATCCGGTGGCATTAAAACCTATAGCTTTGCCAAGCAGTTGATTGATGCTGGTGCGAGCAGAATCGGTTGTAGTGCAAGTGTCGCAATTGTTAGTTCCTTATCCTTAAATGGAAATTCTGGGATTGATTATTAAAACAAAAAAGTTTTATGAAATTTTTTTTCATCGCTATTTTATTTTTTTCAAATAAATTATTTGCTCAAAGCGACAGCATCATCGTTCACAAAGATCCGCGAGTTGATTTATTAATGAAAAAGCAAATACAGATCAATGAAGTCACCACACGGGATAGCCGCCGCACGATGTCCGGCTTTCGCATTCAGGTTATTTCATCCAGCGACAGAAGCAAAATATTTACTGCAAAAGCAAAAATTTATCAGGAATACCCAGAGCTAAAACCTTACATCTTCTATCTCGCCCCCAACTACAAGCTCAAAGTCGGCAATTTTAAAACGCAGGAAGAAGCACAACCCTATTTCGACAAACTTTCACGGTTATACCCAACCGGAATTTATATTATTCACGATGCGATAGAAGTGAAGCCTGAGAAATCGTTGGATTAGAAAGAACGGCAGCGAATTTCTTTAATATCATTTTATTTATAATTAGCTTTTATAAAA
>CAIYPC010000603.1 GCA_903927975.1 uncultured Bacteroidota bacterium
AAGTTAACTCTTTTGTGTGTTTAATATGGACTATATATACTTTGTTATTTAACACTTTGTATCTTAAGTGATAGCCATGAACACCAAACTCTATAAACAGATCGTAAAAATCTTTTAATTCTTCTACAGGTTTACCTATCAACGGAAATTCTTGTAATTTATTTGTTGCATTTTTTATTAGCAAAGCACCTTTAACAGCCGCTTTAGGACTTGCGTCTAATAAGAAACCTTTTAATCTCACCAAGTCATTAACAGCGGAATCCAACCAAAATATTTTATGCATCTTACGGTCTACCACTATCGTTTTTTGTTCCCCAGTTATCTAACCAACTAATTACTTTATCATGGTCTACCACATTACCTAGTTCAGCTTCTTGCCACCTATCGAGAGTATCTAATCTTAGTCTTTCTTGTTGCTCTTCTTTTTCAACATAATCATCAATAGCTTTTTTCATTAACCAATGAGTAGATCTAGATTTGATTTTGCTTAAATGTTGTAATTTTTCTTTTGTATCAGTTGTAAGTTTTACTGTTACAACTTTATTTTCTTGTGCCATATAAAGCCTTTTTATTATTTACATTAATAAGTAATACCTCTAATTACTATATAATACTATTTATAATATTTCAACTTATTAAGGCCTCATATCCAAATGAAATAACAATACATCCTTATCATTCCTATATTTCCGCTCTGCTCTCATTTTTCGGTATGCTGCAAAAGCATCTTCTTGCTCTTGTCTTTCGAACGCATCAATTTCAGCAATAACTGACTTGTTTTTATTATAACGCTCTGTTAAACGTTTGGCTTTATTACGCCCCACACGGCGATAGTACCTAATTTCCGTATCATCTAGGCAAGGTATACCATGATATTCTATATTGCTCATACCTACCGTTAAAATGGGATTTCATCATCAAGAAAAGTATCTGGCAAAACTTTTTTCTCTTCACCGATCTTATACTTACCGCTCTGTTGCTCATTACCAAGCTTTGACTCTTCTGGTAGCCTCGGATAAGTTAGTATGTCAAAATTTGTTACTAAAACTTCGATTACACTCTCCGCCGTTCCATTTGAGCTAATATAAGCCTTTGCCTTAGGCACGCCTTTAACCAACACTCCCATCTTGTCCTTGACATGCGCTAAGAGTATTTTCGACATATTCTCTGAATTAGATTTGCACTCAAACCAACTAGTGTCTTGCTGCTCTTGGCCATTTTTGTCTTTGTACTTTTTGTTCACGCAAAGTTTAAACGTTACCCAATTTGGATAGCTCTGTTCATTTGGACGTCTTGCATCTTGGTACACATAGCCTATTAACTGTATTTCTGCGCTGCTTCTCATGTTATTTGCCTCTGTTGATCATTTCTTTTGTTAAAATTATTGGTCGCTCTTGGTTTTCCTCGTAACGCAATTCTACAATAAAATTACTTGCTAAAACGGCTTGTTCCAGGGGATGTAGATAGTTATCGTTAATCCAGCCAATTACAAAACTCGAGCTAATTAGAATTAACTTATCTCGGCTAGATTCCGTGCTAACTTGCAATTTATCAAACCAATTTTTAAGGATATGCTGAGCATATTTTTCTTCACGATGTTTTTTTAACAAAGCTTTGGTCAATTCAGCTCTCAAGTGTAGCCATTGCTGGTTATGTGTAATGCGTTCATTCACAGTCTCACTTTTTGCTGGCATGGATTGGTTGACTGGCTCATCGGCTTTTGTTTTCGCTTTTGTCTCTGGCCTTATCTGCGTCA
>CAIYPC010000604.1 GCA_903927975.1 uncultured Bacteroidota bacterium
GATAAAGTATATTCTGTAAGTGAAACAGAACTAAGAACAGAAATAACGGTAGCGAAAGGAACTCCCCGGACATTTATAATTTTAAAACCATCTAATTAATTTTTTCACTGCTGTGGGCTAACTGGGATATCGACTCCTCGCCTGGCTAACAGCAATGTGGTTTTGAAAATTGCTTTTATAATAATATATCAACTTCAAATTTGTGGTTGTTGGTCAGGCGACCAGCAACGGCAAAACCCTCGCAGCTCATAGCTAAAAGCTCACAGCTTCTCTCTACTTCATCTTCGCTGCCCACTTAATGCCACCTAAAATATGTTTGAGATAATTTGGATCGGAGTATGATTCATCAGTGTGACCAAGCTCGGTGTAGAACGCACGGCCGCCATCATATTCATGATACCATGCCATTGGGTGATTGTCTCCGTTTTCTCCGCCAGTATAAGATTTCTCATCAATCTTTATTAATACGGTAACTTTTGGATTGAGATATTTGAAATTATAAAGCTCATCAAATCTTTCCCAAACATCAGGCAAATGTTTTGTTGATGGATGATTTTTATCAACCACCATAAATTTTGCCATCTGTTGTTTAGGATGAGATTTAAAATATCCGCCAACTAAATCTCCATACCATTGCCATTCATATTCACAATCTGTTGCTGCATGAATGCCAACAAAACCTCCGCCATTGTGAATATATTCCTGCAAAGCTTTTTCTTCATTTGGTCCAAAAATTTTTCCGGTAGTACTCAAAAAAATCAATGCCGAATATTTTTTTAAATTATCAGTGTTGAACGATAATGAATCTGTCGTGCTGTCAACATCAAAGCCATTTTCCTGTCCCAATTTCATAATAACGGGAATGGCTATCTCAATACTTGAATGATGATATCCATTTGTTTTTGCAAATATCAACACTCGTTTTTTGTTTTTTTGAGGCGTGGATGCAATCAGAAAAAAACAAAATGAAATGGATGTAACTATAGCGATGTATTTAATAACTGAAGATATTTTCATGGCTGATAATTTTTTTGAGAAGTCGGAAAAGTCCCGAAGACCGGAAGTCAGAAAGAAAAAAATCCGAAAGAAGAAAAATCAAAAGTAAGAAAGATTCTTCCTGACTTTACTGACTTCTCCGACTTTCGGACTTTATACTATTTTATAATTTTCTTATTTTGATATTCCTGAACCACACTTCGCAACCGTGATCTTGCAAAGCAATATGGCCGGTTTTGAATTTTGTGAAATCAGGCATCTTCACAAACTTGCTTCCTTTCACTAATTTCCACCAATTGTCGTCCCACATTGTTGTAGAAACGGTGTTCACCCCATTCATATAAAAATCAAGTTTGCCATTGTTCAGTTTTATTTCAACCTGGTTCCACTCGCCAACTGCTTTCACTGGTTCTGACGACGAAGAGATCAGATCATATAAATCTCCTGCTCTGTGTTTTTTTATTTTTCCATCGTCGTGGCCATCATTATCCAGCACCTGACACTCAGGTCCAGTTTGCCAAGTGTCTTCATATTTTGGCTCTTCTTTTACATCAAAAATTATCCCGCTATTTCCTTTCGGTGAAATTTTCCATTCCAGCTTCAGATCAAAATTGGTAAACTCCTGATCGGTCACAACATCACCACCACCTTTTGTTTGGTAACCTGCACTGCCAGGAACAGTTAAATGCAAAGTGCCATCATCAACCTTCCATGCGCTGCCAACTGTTTTTTGATTGAACGTGTGCCATCCTTTTGTTGTCTTTCCATCAAACAAAGAAATCCATCCGTCGCTATTGTCAGATGTAATTGTTGACGAAGTCGGTTCAGTCATTTTTTCTGTCTTTGTTTTTTTAAGAATCGGGGCAGCCGCCATTATTACAACAGCGCTTCCGGCAAGCAATAAATATTTCATTGAATTATTTTTTTAGAGTGAGAATGTATTTCACTATTTCTTTTGCATCAGCTTCTTTCAAAGCCGGATGTGGCGTCATAGGAACTGCGCCCCAAACTCCAGATCCGCCCGAGATAACTTTTTTCACAAGTCTATCGATAGTGCTATCAGCAGCGGGGGCGTATTTCGCAGCCACATCACTATAAGCGGGACCGATAGCAGCACCTGCGGAAGCTTTTTCGAGACGATGGCAAGTGGTGCAATCGCTGGATCCAATCATCTCCAACGCTTTTTCACTTCCCGCGCTTACTGCTGGAGCTGCAGCAGGGGCAGCGGTTGCAGCAGTATCTTTTTTATCAGTCTTTGTGTCGCCGCCATTTCCGCAAGATGCAATCAGCGCAGCACATGCAATAACAATGAATGTCTTTTTCATAATAAATAAATTGTAACAGATTTTTTGAAAAAATAAATATCAGAAAATAAATCAGGATAATCCTAAAACAGCGCGATTAAATTTTTCATCGCTCCCTGTTCCCGCAAAATCATCGAATGCTTTTTCTGTGGTGCGGATGATATGATCTTTAATGAACACTGCGCCTTCTTTCGCCCCATCTTCGGGATGTTTGATGCAGCATTCCCACTCAAGCACTGCCCAGCCTTTATAATCATAAGCTGTCAGTTTACTGAAGATAGATTTAAAATCAACCTGTCCATCGCCCAATGAACGGAAGCGGCCAGCTCTGTCGATCCAGCTTTGATAGCCGCCATATACACCTTGCTTTCCTGTTGGATTAAACTCGGCATCTTTTACATGGAACATTTTAATGCGCTCATGATAATGATCAATATATGTTTTGTAATCGAGGCATTGCAAAACAAAATGCGATGGATCATATAATAAGCATGCTCTTGAATGATTGTTCACTTCTTTCAAAAACATTTCATAAGTAACGCCATCATGCAGATCTTCTCCCGGATGAATTTCATAACAGAGATCAATGCCATGTTCATCAAAATAATTTAAGATGGGCAGCCAGCGATTGCCAAGTTCTTTAAAGCCCGTTTCCACAAGTCCTGCAGGACGTTGCGGCCACGGGTATAAAGTTGGCCACAACAATGCGCCACTAAAAGTAGCGTGCGCATTCAGTCCTAAATTCTGCGATGCTTTTGCACCATATTTTAATTGTTGAACAGCCCAATCAGTCCTTGCTTTTGGATTATTGCGAACTGCTGGCGGAGCAAAACCATCGAACAATGCATCATACATTGGGTGAACAGCAACAAGCTGCCCTTGCAAATGTGTTGACAGTTCTGTGATCTGCAATCCTGCTTCATTCACGATGCCTTTGATCTCATCTGCATAAGTTTTGCTTTCAGCAGCTTTTTGCAAGTCAATACAGCGAGCATCCCATGTAGGAATTTGAACGCCCACAAATCCTAAGCTCTTTGCCCATTCGCAAACTGATTTCAATGAATTGAATGGCGCAGCATCGCCCATGAATTGCGCTAAAAAAATCGCGGGGCCTTTTATTGTTTGCATAATTTTCTCGCTACGGCGCAACGCCTGATTTTTAGTTTGATGTTATAAAATTTATCAATTGTTTTTCGGGAAGCTGTAAAAAAACCTTGAAGGTTTATCAAGCTCTCCGAACTAATTCATCTGTCTGAAAAACCTTCAAGGTTTGGGCAAGCTCTCTGAATTAATTGAATTAAGAGTCTTTAATATTTTGCAAGAACTTCAACCAATCAACTTTTCAACTTCTTCAACTCTCTGCGTGACATTCTTCTTACACCACATACTCCGTCCACTTCTTATCACTCTGCCCTGATGCAACTACGTTATCAATAAATGCCATTCCGCGAATGCCATCATCTGCTCCAGGAAAATCAAGCACTTCTTTCGATGGCGCTTTTCCGTCCAATTTTGCAGAAAGCGTTAGCGCAAAATTTCTATAAATATTTCCGAATGCTTCGAGATAACCTTCGGGATGGCCGCCTGGAGTGCGACAATTATGCGTTGCATAAGTTGATAATCTATCTCCATAATTTCCGCCGGCACGCAAAATTTGTGTAGGCTGATCAAGCCATTTTACCAATAAAGTATTTGGTTCATGTTGCGCCCATTCCAATCCACCTTTTTCTCCGTACAAACGGATCTTCAAAGGATTTTCTTCTCCAGCTGCAACCTGTGATGCCATTAAAACTCCCGCAGCACCATTGTCAAATTTCAAAAGAACATTTCCATCATCATCCAAGGCACGGCCTTCCACCATCACATTTAAATCGGCGCAAAGATGTGTGATCTTTGATCCCGAAATATATTCTGCGAGATGCGCAGCATGCGTTCCAATATCTCCCATGCAACCGCTCTTGCCCGATTTTTTTGGATCCGTTCTCCATGCTGCCTGCACATTGCCTTCACGCTCAGAAAGTTTGCTGAGCCAGCCTTGAGGATATTCAACCCAAACTTTTCTGATTTTGCCAAGCACGCCATCTTTCACCATTTGTTTTGCCTGCTTCACCATTGGGTAGCCCGAATAGGTATGCGTGAGGCATAATATCAAACCAGTTTCTTCAACCTTCTTTTTTAATTGCTTTGCTTCATCTAATGTAAATGTCATCGGCTTTTCGATCACCACATTAAAACCATGATCAAGCGCCATCATCGCCGGCGCAAAATGCGCAAAGTTTGGCGTGACGATGGTAACAAAATCAATGCGTTTGTCTGCTGGCATTTTACTTTCTTTCTCAATCATCTCTTCATAATTGAGATAGGTGCGATCCTCGTCAATGAATAACATTTTACCTGATTCTTTAGCGATTTCGGGATGAATGCTCAATGCGCCACAAACGATTTCAATAAGCCCATCCATGTTGGCAGCAATGCGGTGAATGGCACCGATGAAGGCATCTTTGCCTCCGCCCACCATTCCCATTCTTAATTTTCTTTGCATGTGAATTTATTTATTTCTGAAGTGATAGATAATTTTCAAAATTGAGTTATTCGTTTGACGAAAATATAAATCTTTTTAAAATTGTCAACTTAACAGTTAATAAGATTGATTTTTTGAAAATAAAAATTACATTTACGAATCTATTTAAAATTTATTTTCTACAATTAGCAAGAAATAAATTTACATAGATAGAATCTTATTCTTGCAAAAAATAATTTTCAAAACGATTACGTAAACCAAAACAACTCTTGCCATGCAATCAAACATTCAACGCGGTAAACTTTTTTGGGCAGCATGTTTAGCCCTGCTCGTCACTTCACTTTCATTCGGCATTCGTGCGGGTATATTAGGAACGCTCGGAACACAATTTAATCTCGATGCATCTCAATTGGGCACAATTGCCGCTACCGCATTCTGGGGTTTTCCGCTTGCAGTAATTATTGGCGGGATGGTAGTTGATGTTATCGGCATGAAGAAACTATTGGTGATTGCATTTATATTTCATTTGCTGGGTATTGTGCTTACCATTATGGCACATGGCTATTGGATGCTTTTCTTATCTACATTATTAATTGGAATTGCCAACGGAACAGTAGAAGCAGCTTGTAATCCTTTAGTGGCTTCGCTTTTCCCTGATAATAAAACCACCAAGCTTAATCATTTTCATTTGTGGTTTCCCGGCGGCATTTTTATCGGGACATTAATTGTTTTCTTTCTTAATAAATTAGGTGTGAGCTGGCAGTTTGAGGTAGGCCTTATGTTGATTCCAACTTTGATTTATGGTTTCCTTTTTTCCAAACTTGATTTTCCGGCCACAGAAAGGGTCGCTGCAGGTGTTTCAACCGGCGAGATGTACAAAGCGGTTCTTACGCCTCTTTTTATTTTTATGATCATCTGTATGTTTGGAACAGCGATTACCGAATTGTTTACGGGACAATGGATTGATGTGCTTTTAAGAAACGTATCGGATAATGCGATTTTATTATTGACAATAGAGACGGGAATAATGGTTTTAGGGAGAGCATTCGCAGGCCCTGTTGTACATAGTCTTTCTCCAACAGGCGTTCTATTGTTCTCAACAATTTTTGCGTCGCTTGGACTTTATCTTCTCGGGCATTCTACTGGCAACACTCTTTTTGCGGGAGCGTTAATATTTGGGATCGGTGTTTGTTATTTCTGGCCAACCATGCTCGGTTTTGTTTCAGAAAATTTACCAAAGACCGGAGCCGTTGGGATGAACTTCATGGGCGGTGCAGGTATGTTTGCTGTTTCGCTTTACATGATTGTCATGGGCGGTCATTATGATAAACTAATTGCTGGCAAATTGCCCGCTGGTGCAGACATCGCTCAATATAATGCAGCTCCTGCAGGTTCTGAAATGGCTAATACGCTTAATGCAGCCAAGGCAGCCGCTGGTCCTGAAATTATCAATGTGACGATGATCATTCCAATTGTATTGATTGTTGCATTTGCAGGGTTATTCATTTATATGCGCGGAAGAAAAAAACCTGTGCTGTTATCAACTGCGCCGGCACATTAATCGACAAAAAATTTTGTTGAACTTTTTCTGTGTTTCAAAACACAATAACATTTTAATACAAATTAGATAATTAGTTTTTCGTAATTTTCTTTTTCAACATTACTTATCCATGCCTAATACACATTCACGACGAAGTGCTATAAAGAATATCGTTGCAGGAACTGCAGCTTTGGGAACAAGTAGTATCCTGTCGTCAAACGCCCTCGCTTCTGAACAAAAAAAACAACAAGCCTTGAAAGGAAATATCAATCACTCTGTTTGTCAGTGGACATATAGTTTTATTACTGTGGAAGAATTGTGCAAAGCCGTAAAGGATATCGGCTTCAATGCAATTGATCTGATGGGACCAAAAGATTGGCCGATGCTACAGAAATATGGCATCTATAGTTCCATGTGTTATATCGATGGGGACGTGAGCCTTACCAATGGATTTAATGACAAGGCAAATCATGCTTCGTTGATAAAAAGTTATGAGGACGTGATTCCGTTGATGGTGAAAGCAGGTTATAAAGATGTGATATGTTTCAGCGGTAGCAGGCATGGAATGAGTGATTGGGTTGGATTGGATAACTGTACTGAAGGACTGAAAAAATTGATGTCGCTCGCTGAGAAGAATGGCATCACCATTCAAATGGAATTGCTCAATAGTAAAGTGGATCATAAAGATTATATGTGCGATAAAACTGCATGGGGCGTTGAGCTTTGCAAGCGCATTGGCTCACCGAATTTTAAATTGCTCTATGATATTTATCACATGCAGATCGATGAAGGCGATGTGATCCACACTATTCGCGATTATCATGAATACATCGGACATTACCACACTGGCGGCGTTCCGGGAAGGAATGAAATCGATGAGTCGCAGGAGCTTTATTATCCTGCAATCATGAAAGCAATTCTTGCAACAGGTTACAAAGGATATGTGGCACAGGAATTTATTCCCGCCGCTGAAGATAAAATCGCATCGTTGAGAAAGGCAGTTCACATTTGTGATGTGTGATGAGGAAAGCCGTGAGCTTTTAGTTTCGAGTTGTATTGTTCAAAGCTCGCCGCTCTTAGCTCAAAGCTCTCGTAACTGTAACGTATAACCGAATTTTTAAATCGTAAATAAAGAAATTATGGCGGACAATACTTATGACGCAATTGTGATTGGTTCAGGCATCAGTGGTGGCTGGGCGGCAAAAGAGCTTACTGAAAAAGGATTGAAAGTATTAATGCTCGAGCGTGGGCGCAACATTGAGCACGTTAAAGACTATCCGAGTGCTAATAAAGAAGCATGGGATTTTCCACACCGTGGCAAGCGCACGCAGGAGATGATAAAAGATTATCCAGTACTAAAAAGAGATTATCCACTGAACGAAATAAACCTTGATTTTTGGGCGAAGGATTCCGAATGCCCTTACACAGAAGTAAAACGTTTCGACTGGTTCCGTGGATATCATGTTGGTGGCCGTTCGTTAATGTGGGGAAGGCAGAGTTATCGCTTAAGCGATTTTGATTTCGAAGCAAATGCAAAAGAAGGCATTGCAGTTGACTGGCCTGTTCGCTATAATGAAATTGCTCCGTGGTATAGCTATGTTGAAAAATTTGCCGGAATCAGTGGCAATAAAGATGGATTGGCCCAATTGCCTGATGGAGAATTTTTGCCGCCAATGGAAATGACCTGTGTAGAGAAAGATGCTGCAGCAAGGATCAAAGAACATTATAAAGGTACGCGGCCATTTATAATAGGTCGGACAGCAAATCTCACAGCCCCAATTCCCGGAAGAACACAATGCCAGTTCAGAAATAAATGCTGGCTGGGATGTCCGTTCGGAGGCTATTTCAGCACACAATCTTCTACACTGCCGGCAGCAGTTGCAACGAAAAATCTCACGGTGAGGCCGTGGTCGATCGTTACAAAAATTTTGTATGACAAGGATAAGAAAAGAGCAACAGGTGTTGAAGTATTGGACGCGGAAACAAATAAGACTTATGAATTTAAATCGAAAATAGTTTTCTTAAATGCTTCTGCACTGAACAGTGCATGGGTATTAATGAATTCAGCAACTGATGTTTGGCCTGATGGGTTGGGCAGCAGCAGCGGCGAGCTTGGCCACAATGTGATGGATCATCATCTCGGCACTGGCGCATCTGGTGATGTTGAAGGTTATGAGGACAAATATTATTATGGTCGCAGGGCAAATGGTTTTTATATTCCACGATATAGAAATTTGTTTGGGGATAAAAGAGATTATTTGCGTGGCTTTGGCTATCAGGGTAGTGGCAGCCGCGAAGGTTGGAGCAGGGAAATTGCAGAGCTGAATATTGGCGCAGATTTCAAAGAAGCACTGACCGAACCGGGGCCTTGGACATTGGGAATGGGCGGTTTTGGAGAAACATTGCCTTATCACGAAAACAAAATCACACTCGATAAAAGTAAAAAAGATAAGTGGGGATTGAATGTACTTGCGTTTGATGTGGAGCTGAAAGAAAACGAGCTAAAAATGCGGAAGGATATTGTTGCAGATGCAATTGAAATTCTGGAAGCCGCTGGTGCTAAAAATGTGAAAGGGCATGATAACAATCCTTATCTCGGTCGTGGCATTCATGAAATGGGCACGGCGAGAATGGGGAAGGATCCAAAAACATCTGTACTTAATAAATGGAACCAAATTTGGGATGCGCAAAATGTTTTCGTAACAGACGGATCTTTCATGACATCTGCAGCCTGTCATAATCCATCACTGGGCTATATGGCGTTCACGGCGCGTGCGGCAGACCATGCTGTTGAGGAATTGAAAAAAGGAAACTTGTAGGAATTTCGGATTTGTGATTTTGGATTTCGGATTGCTTTATAACGGTCATGCATATCTAATTCTGGATTCACATTATCAAGAAAGTTTGAAATTAATAATGACTTATTTGATTTAAAGACATCACACATCTGAAATCATACATAACCCAATGCCTGATACATTAAACATAAACAATAAAGGCGTAGCGCAAAACACCTACGATGCTATTGTTATTGGCTCTGGTATAAGCGGTGGTTGGGCAGCCAAAGAATTATGCGAACATGGATTAAAAACATTGGTGCTTGAGCGGGGAAGAAATGTTGTTCATAATAAAGATTATCCAACAGCAACAATGAACCCATGGGATTTTCCGCATCGCGGAGAGATGCCGAAAAAATTTGTCGATGAAAATCCGCTGATAACAGAAGCCGCTGGCTTTGATGAATCAACTTCACATTTTTTTATAAAAGACAAAGATCATCCTTATGTTCAGGAAAAACCTTTTGAATGGATACGCGGTTATCAGGTTGGCGGAAAATCGTTGATTTGGGGAAGAGCTTGTCCGCGCTGGAGCAAATATGAATTTATCAATCCTGCAAAATTTGGTTATGGCATCGAATGGCCAATAGGTTATGATGATATAGCTCCTTGGTATTCGCATGCAGAATTATTTGCAGGAATTTGTGGAAATAAAGATGGGATTGAAGCAATGCCCGATGGCGAATATCTTCCGCCATTTGATTTTAATTGCGCGGAAAAAGATCTGCAGCAAAAAATAAGCTCGAAATATAAAGATCGTTTCATGATCCAAGGTCGATGGGCGCAGTTAACACAGCCAACTGCGTTGCATCTTTCGCAAGGGCGAGGGAAATGTCAGGCAAGGGATCTGTGCATGCGCGGATGTCCGTTTGGCGCATATTTCAGCTCCGTATCATCAACATTGCCGTGGGCAAATAAAACTGGCAATCTTACTATACGACCTTTCTCGGTTGTTCATTCTATCATCTATGATGAAAAGAAAAATAAAGCAGTTGGTGTAAGAATTATTGATGCAAACACACATCAGGCAACAGAGTATTTTTCAAAAATAATTTTTGTGAATGCATCTGCGTTGAACAGCAATCTTATTTTGCTCAATTCAACATCCAGTCGGTTCCCTAATGGTTTTGGTAATGATAATGGCTTGCTTGGAAAATATGTTTGCTTTCAAAATTATCGCGGCTCCGTTGGTGGTGATGTAGAAGGATATGAGGATAAATATTATTATGGCCGAAGAACGGCAGAATGCATGATGGCCAATTTCAGGAATATTAAAAAGAATGATGTTGATTTTGTTGGGGGTTATATGGCTTTCACAGGATGTTATCGTGAACGCGGTCAGCGTGAACAGCAGACCCCGGAAATTGGAGCTGATTATAAAGATTCCATGAGCGAAGCAGGGAATTGGGGAATGTATATGTACATGCAGGGCGAAACGGTTCCAAAAAAAGAAAATCATGTGGCGCTGAGCCAGGATAAAAAAGATCAATGGGGGATTCCGTTGCTCACAACAAGCGTGGGCTATGATGATAATGATGAAAAAATGCTGAAAGATTTTTTAACACAGAGCAGCGAGATGCTTGATAATTGCGGTATAAAAAATATAAAACAACATGATAATCATTGGGCGCCCGGTCGGGATATTCATGAAATGGGCGGATGCAGGATGGGCAAGGATCCCAAAACATCAATGTTGAACAAAATGAACCAGTTTCATAATTGCAAAAATGTTTTTGTTACTGATGGCGCATGCATGGCGAGCACTGCAAATCAAAGCCCTTCCATTTTATATATGGCTTTAACAGCGAGAGCAGCGAATTATGCGGTGGATGAATTGAAGAGAGGAAACTTGTGAGAATTTCGGATTTGTGAATTGTATCATAACGGTGATGGATATCTGATTTTTAATTCGTATTAATAAAAAAATAGAAGTCTAAAATTGTAGTTTTTTATTTTAATAAATATTGGGAACTTTAATTTCGTAAACAGTTCAAAAAATAA
>CAIYPC010000605.1 GCA_903927975.1 uncultured Bacteroidota bacterium
AAAAAAAATTTAGAATTTGTTAGCGAATACTATACGACACTATCTGCCAAGAACAATGAACCATCAACTATGAACTTTTCTTCAAAAGAAAATTAAATATCATGAAGCTATTTTCTCATCTTTTACTAATAACATTTTTATGTTCTTTCGAAACGCATAGCAACTCGCTGATCGATTGGAGCGCTGACAGAAGGCTTTCATGGAGTGATTTCAAAGCCAGGCCTGATAGCAATTCACCAAATGCTGCATTAACCGGCACTAATATAAAATTTGATTTTAGCTATAACAGTGAAACTGGTTTTAAATATCACATCACTTGTCAGTTTGATAAAAACAGCTCATGGGGCAGAGTGAAAACTGATTATATTTTATCGCACGAGCAAGGGCATTTTGATATCGCAGAAATTTATACGAGGAAACTATGCAAAGCCTTTAGAGAATATAAGCCAGATGTTGAGAAGGCAAATAAAGAAGTGAACAAGATTTATCAAAAAGTAATGAGTGAATTAAGTGAAAGGCAAAAGGAATATGATCGGGAGACAAATTTCTCTATCAACAAAGAGAAACAAGCTGAGTGGCTAAAAAAAATTGATGAGGAATTAAGAAGCCTACAGGCTTATGCAGATTATCATTAGAACAATCCGTAGAGCTGCGCATCAATTTTGGTAATGATCTCGCCGAGATGTTCTTCGTTCTCAGGAAATTTATTTTTATCGATATCAATTATTAAGAGTTGACCTTCTTTGTAAGACTCAATCCATTTTGTATAAAGATCATTGAGGCGTTTTAGATAATCAAGCCGGATATTTTCTTCGTATTCTCTTCCGCGTTTCTGAATTTGTCCAACAAGTGTTGGAACAGAAGCCTGCAAATAGATCAACAGATCTGGCGGTTGCACCATTCTTTTCAGCGTCTGAAAAAATTGAAAATAATTATTATAATCGCGCTTGCTCATCAAACCCATCTCGTGCAAATTCGGCGCGAAGATGTGCGCGTCTTCATAAATCGTTCTGTCCTGTATCACTGTTTCTGTTCCACTTTGTATTTCGAGCAATTGATTTAACCGGCCGTTCAAAAAATAGACCTGCAGGTTGAAACTCCAGCGAGGCATGTCTTCATAAAAATCGTTGAGATAAGGATTGTGATCAACATCTTCAAACTGCGGGATCCAGCGATAATGCTTGCTGAGCAATTCAGTTAAAGTAGTTTTGCCAGCGCCGATATTTCCTGCAACGGCAATATGTTTTGGTTTCTTGCTTTTTGCCATAACCCTATGTCCTCCACGGCGGAGAATAATTATTTAGTTGAGTAGAAAATAATTTCAAAAAATGAATATATAGAAATTTTTGGGTTTACAGCAATTTAAACATCGCTTCCCCCGAAACCACTAATAATATTTCACGCCCACTGCCTCTCTCACCAATTGCAAAGTGGCTTTCGCACTTGCTCTTGCCTTAGATGTTCCATGTTCTATCACCTCTTTCATATATTTTTCATCATTGCGCAACGCTTCCGATCTGGCACGGATTGGCGAAATAAATTTCACCATATCTTCTCCCAATTGCTTTTTCATATCGCCATAGCGAATATTGCAATTATTAAAATCGGTTTCAAATTTATTAATTACATCTTCTGCGCTTACCACTTTCAGCAGATTGAACAAGCCATCTATATAATTTGGCTTTTCTGAATTCGGAACCGTTGGCCCGCTATCCGTTTTTGCTTTCATAATTTTTTTGCGGATCAGATCATCATCATCAGCCAAATACAAAGTGTTCATTTGGTTCTCACTTTTGCTCATCTTTCCACTACCGTCAAGGCTCATGATCTTGATGAGATCTTCTCCATAATTAAAAGCATAAGGCATCGGAAAAACTTCGCCATAACGATAGTTGAAACGTTCGGCAAAATTTCTGGTCATTTCTATATGTTGCTCCTGATCCTTGCCCACAGGCACTTTCACAGCACGATGGATCAGTATATCAGCAGCCTGAAGCACCGGATAAGTGAGCAAACCTGCATTCACATTTTCAGGTTGCATGCGCACTTTGTCTTTAAACGTGACTGTTTTTTCCAGCTCACCTTTGTAAGCAAGCATAGTGAGATAAAGATATAATTCTGCTATTTCGGGAATATCGCTTTGAATATATATAACACATTTATCGGGATCAAGCCCGCTTCCTATCAGTTCAGAAATCAATCTTATAACATTCGACTTCAGCTCCTTTGTGTCAGGATGCGTTGTAAGGCTATGCCAATCCACCACACAGAAATAACAATCAAATTCATTCTGCATGTTGGCCCAATTTCTAATAGCGCCAAAATAATTTCCAAGATGAACAAATCCCGTAGGCCGAATGCCGCTTAATACTATTTCTTTTTTTCCCTCCATAAGGATGGCGAAGATAATAAAACTTTGTAGTTGGGGGAATGTGGTTTATACTGCTTTTAAGGAGAAGGGAAATGCAACCGAAGACTGGATTCACCATTCACCATTGACCATTCACTACTCTAATTTAATTGTGGATCGATAGGAAAGTTGACCATCATTTCATAATCGCCGCCCAGATGGCGCAATGCATCTTTCCAAACCTCATTAATTTTTTTGTGGAATATCAATTTTCGGTTAGCCATCACTGTTAGCCACGACTTTTCTTTCAGCTCATCAACAAGCTGTCCATTTCCCCATCCGGAATAGCCAATAAAAAAGCGGATTTTATTTTTGTCAATTTTGCCAAGCCTTATCTGCTCAACAGCCGTTTCAAAATCGCCGCCCCAATAAACCCCGTCGTTTACTTCGCTACAGCCTGGTATTTCAATTGGGTATTGATGAAGAAAATGAATGGTATCCATCTGAACAGGACCGCCATAGTAAACGGGTATTTTCAAACCTTCCGCACCACTGACCAATTCATCCAATGTATGCTCATACTTTTTGTTCAGCACAAAGCCAAAGCTTCCTTCTTCCTGATGGTCGCACAAAAAAACAACCGTCCGAAGGAAATTAGGATCCTTTAAAAATGGATCAGCAATAAGCAATATTCCCGGTGCAGGGCTTTCCATATCTTTTAAATTAAAATAATCAGGTCTGTTAAAAGCACCAATAACTGGTTTGTAATTTAAGATATTTCTTTACACAAAAACATCCAAAATAACGATGTTTACCCGAAATGCTTTTCTTTGTGAAGCCAACGTTAAAAAACTTTATCCAAACCATTTTAAAACTGCTAAACCTTATGTTGTTTCAATAGATTTGCAATCCAGCAATCTAGCTGAGGATTGCTTATAAAAGATAAAGTGTGAAAAAAGTCTTCCCAATTATTATTGTCCTGATAACATTGTCGCTCATTGGTATTATCTATATACAAATCAATTGGGTGCTGACCATGGTTGAGAACAGGCAAGAGGAGTTTGTTCACAAAGTCACCAACAATGTAATGACGGATGTGGGACAGGAGTTGATGCAGCAAAAAAGTTTTTCGCCTAATCTCAATTCGCTTCGTTTCAGGCCTGGCACAACATGGCACCCAACCGATCAGTTCATGACGGAACTGATGAAAACGCCCACCATCGCACAGATTTTTACACAGTCTCAGTTAGAAGAAAAGCTGCAAAAAGCATTCAATAAATATGGTCTTGGCAAAACTAAATATGAGTTTGCCATCACGTCCAATATGAATATAGAAAGAATGTCGAAGAATTTTATGAAGGTGTATGAAGACTCGGTTAATAATCTTCGTGAATTTCAGCTATTGCAAATTGCTGGTGAAAATAGTTTTTCCGATGCAGACGAGGCATTGATTGTCATTGTGCCAAATTTTAAAAAAGTTGTCATCAGCCAGATGTACTGGAAGTTTGCAGGCATCATCTTTTTTACGTTGTTGATCATAGCTGCTTTTTATATTACTGTCCGAACATTACTTGTGCAAAAGAAACTGAGCGAGATAAAGAATGACTTCATTAATAATATGACGCATGAATTTAAAACGCCGCTAGCAACGATATCGCTTGCGGTGGATGCGTTACGCAATGAAAAAGTGGCGCAGGACAGGCAGAAGTCGGAATATTTTAGCTCTATTATTAAAGAAGAAAATAAAAGGATGAATAAGCAGGTGGAGACCATTTTACAGGCTGCGCAGATGGATAGACAAGACTTGCAACTTAATCTGCAGCCCGTACATATTCACGAAATTGTTCAGGACATTGCGGATAATTTTCAATTGCAATTACAGGAAAAAAAAGGAAGAGCAGATTTGCAATTAAACGCAAAAAATGATCTGCTTGAAGTAGATGAAGTGCATTTCACGAATCTCATATCAAATTTGTTTGATAATGCGATTAAATATTCCAACGACAATGTTGTAATTAAGGTCAGCACACATAGTACTAAAAAAAATCTCGTAATCCGATTGGACGATAATGGAATTGGCATGAACAAAGAAACACAGCGCAGGATCTTCGAAAAATTTTATCGTGCACACACAGGCAATGTGCATAATGTGAAAGGTTTTGGACTTGGATTGAGCTATGTGAAAACAATTGTTGACGCACATTTCGGTAAGATTAAGGTTGATAGCACCGTTGGAAAAGGAACCTCATTCACGATGGAGTTTCCATTGATGAAGGAAAGTTAATAACTATAAATTTTCAACGCCTATATTTCTTCTTGCTTAAAAAACAAACACCCATCCCCATAACTCAAAAATCGGAATTCATTATTAATAGCATGTTCGTAAACTTTTTTCCAATCTTCGCCAATCAATGCAGCTACCAATAATAATAATGTGGATTGAGGTTGATGGAAATTTGTGATGAGTGCGTTGATGATTTCGAATTGATAACCAGACGCTATTAATAATTGTGTTCTGGTAATAATCTTTTGCAGATTATTTTTTTTCATCCACTCTATTAATGATTCCAAAGATTTTCCTGCGCTAATATTTTTATTATCTATTTCATAAGGATCCCATTGAAGGACAAAAAGATTTTCAGGCTTGATATTAGGCTCTGAAATTGTTTTGAGCCCAAGCCAGTAAAGGCTTTCAACAGTTCTTAATGAAGTAGTGCCAACTGTGAAAATGTTATTGTTTAAATTATCAAGGATTAATTTGATGGTTGATGATTCCACTTCAATAAATTCGGAATGCATATTATGTGCTGCAAGTGTTTCAGCCTTCAATGGCATAAAAGTTCCAGCACCAACATGAAGCGTCACGTTATCTTTCTGGATATGCTTATCCGTTAGTTCCTTAAAAATATTATCAGTGAAATGCAAACCCGCAGTTGGCGCAGCCACCGAACCATTATTTTTTGCATAAACAGTTTGATATCTTTCTATATCTGACAATTCCGTTTGTCTTTTTATATACGGCGGAAGTGGGATCACGCCAACGAAATGCAATATTTCTGCAAATGATAAATCTTCAGGCTGCCAAAAAAGCTCCACTAAAAAATAGTCTTTTTCTTTTTTAATAAAAGATGCGCTGAGAACAATTTCTATATTATCATGCTTGATTTTCTTTTCAAGAATTTGTCCATGTTTCCATTTAGAAGCGCCGCCAATCAGGCATTTCCAAAAAACTTTTTTTTGTTGGAGCAAGGCATTTGAAATATTTCCATATTGCTCATCAGGTTCAAGACAAAAAATTTCAATCATTCCGCCTGTCGGCTTCTGAAAAATTATTCTTGCTTCAACAACTTTCGTGTTATTAAAAATGAGCAAAGAATTTTCAGGGATATAGGAAACTATATTCCGATAAATATCTTCTGATATTTTTCCGTTTTTATAGATTAGCAACTTTGAAGCGTCTCTTTCTGCAAGTGGATGTTTGGCAATTTTTCCATCCGGCAAATGATAGGTATAATCAAGAATGGAGATATTTTTTGGATGCATAAATCTGCGCAGCTAACTGCTGCAAAGTTTTATTGTTTTCTATTTACTAAAAACCATAATCTAATTAATTGCAAACTTACAACTAAGAACTTTAAACCTCTAACTCTAAACCTAAACCTTCAACCTCTTCACCACTGGCACGACCAGTTTCAATCCGCTCCATAGTTCGCTTACCGCGCAAACTTTTACATCAACCAAATCATTTTGCAATGCATAATTACGTATGTCCGTTTCCGTTATATCCGTTGCAATGCCTGAACTTTTTTTATACCATGATGCCCAGATAATAATATTAGGTTTTGCTTTGCATGCAGGTTTCAGCTTTTTCATCTCGCTTTCATATTCTTTTTTTGAGCGAACAAAAAGATGGACGAAATCAGGGCTTTCTTTTTTATTGATGAACTGATGGGAAATATCTTTTTCAAGCAAACTGAAATAATCAGCGGGCTGGTTTATCAATTGCACTTTCATTTCTTCCTTAATCCCAAGTTTTCTTAGTAACGGCGTTCCCGAATAACCTACGGTTGGCATAAAAGGCAGTTTTGAAGGTGTTAGTCATCGATTTTTCTGCTATTCACATATACTTCACCGTAATTCACACATTATCCACATCCATGATCTTCAAAACTCTGTGGAATGTATTACAGCATTGACTCTTCGGCAAATCAAGGTTGTGGAAAAATTAAATTTTCCAAAATTTGATTATCTGGTGGAGAAATGTGTTATTTTGTGTAAGTTTCTGTCAATTTTGAAACAAGCACTCATAAATGATTGGTTTTCTAGGCGAATACGAGGTTACTCTTGACCCGAAAGGGCGTTTTCTTCTTCCGGCAAAGTTCAAAGAACAGTTGCCGGCGGATAGCAATACGCAATTCGTGATAAACCGCGGACTGGAAACCTGCTTAAGCTTATACCCTATAAAAATCTGGGAACCCCTATTTGAAAAAATAAACAAGCTGAATGATTTTGACACTAAGATACGCCAATTCAAGCGGTTTTTTTTGAATGGTGCGACGATGATGGAGCTTGATTCTGCCGGAAGATTATTGGTGCCGCCAAGCCTGAGGGAATACGCCGGATTGGGAAAAGACATCGTGATGGCATCGATGGGCAAACGACTTGAAATCTGGGATATTAGTAAGTATAAAACAGAGCTCTTTGAATCCTATTCACAGGAAGAATTTAAAAATGTTGCAGGCGATATAATGAAAGACATGTAGCGATGAACGATTGAAAGTTGATTGATATGAGCAAGAATGAAAAAAAATATAATCAGCCAACTCAATCAACCAATCAACCTGTCGATTATCACTTGCCGGTTTTGCTGCGCGAAACAATCGATGCCCTGAACATTTTGCCTGATGGCATTTATGTTGATTGCACGTTCGGCGGTGGCGGTCATTCAAAAGAAATTTTGAAGCGGCTTGGCGAGCATGGAAAATTATTCGCTTTCGATCGGGATGCTGATGCCTCGAAGAATTTGCCAAAAGATGATCGCATTGTTTTTGTTCCGCACAACTTTAGGCATATCCAACGCTTTTTGCGATTGCACAAAGCAACGAAAGTGGACGGCATCATCGCAGACCTTGGCGTTAGCAGTCATCAGTTCGATGAAGCAAATCGCGGTTTCTCTATTCGCTTCGATGCAGATTTAGATATGCGCATGGACATGCGCCAATCATTAACCGCATTTGAAGTTGTGAACCGTTATTCCGAACAGCAACTGCACAAAATATTTGAGCAATATGGCGAAGTGACCAACTCAAAAACATTGGCAAGAACAATTGTGCATGTTCGAAATGCTACATCGCTGAAAAGCATCAGCAATTTTAAAAATGCGCTTAGCGCCATTGTGAAAGGAAATCCTAATAAATACTTTGCCCAGGTTTTTCAGGCTTTGCGAATTGAAGTGAACGATGAATTGGGTGCATTGAAAGAAATGCTTGAACAAGCACCGACTTTGTTGAAGCAAAAAGGCCGCATCGCTGTTATCACTTTTCATTCTCTTGAAGATAGGATCGTAAAAAATTTTTTGAAGAAAGGAATATTTGAAGAAACAGAACAGATTAACCCCTTCGCCCAAACTGCCACAGAAGAACCTGCATTAAGAACAGTAACAAAAAAACCAATTACGCCAGGACAGGAAGAATTGAAACAAAACCCACGATCGCGAAGCGCAAAGCTGAGGGTTGCGGAGAAAGCATAGCTATAATAAATATTTCATCAACAATAACTGAAAAGAAATCATGGAAGAGCAGCAGCAAAATAAAGATCCAAAAATGGATTGGAAAAAAATGCTGAGCCATAAATGGATTGTAAAGAATATACCATTCTTTCTTTTCTTAACGGTGCTTGCTGTGATATACATATACAACGGACATTATGCTGATAAGACAATTCGCGATATAAATAAAACGACAAGCGATCTGAAAGAAATGCAATATGAATATAAAACGCTGAAAAGCGAAGTAATGTTCAGGAGCAAGCAAAGTGAATTGGCAAAAGCAGTTGAGCCATTTGGTTTGAAAGAATTAACAACGCCGCCAATTGTGTTGCAAGACAGTTTGAGTGAAAAAGCAGTGGTAAGTAATAAGTGATAAGAAATCAGGTAATATAAATTATAGTGGAAGTAAAGCGCGACATATTATGGAGAGTGTATTTATGCTTTTTGGGCATTGTACTTATCTGCCTCATTGTGCTTGGTAAAGCAGTTTACATCCAGCGTGTGCAAGGAAGCTATTGGAAAAATCTGAGCGATAGCCTTCACTTGAAACAAACGCAAATGGAAGCAGACAGAGGAACAATTTACAGTGAGAATGGAGATATGCTGAGCACCTCTATCCCATTCTTTAATATATATATTGATTTCGGAGCAGATGGTCTTCGTCAAAAAAACGGAAAGCGTTTTAAAGAAAACTTGGATTCATTAAGCATTTGTTTGGCGAATTTATTCAAAGACCAAAAAGCGGTTGCGTATAAACGTGACTTACAGAAAGGTTATAACGATAATGACCGATATTATTTATTGCAACAAAATATTCCTTTCGGACAATATAAAGAGTTGAGAAAATTTCCATTGGTAAGATTGGGAAGAAATAAAAGCGGCTTCATCACCGAAGTAGTTGATAAAAGATTGAACTCATTCGGACTTCTTGCCAACAGAACAATTGGCCTTGCGAGAGCAAACGCACAGAACGTAGGCCTGGAGCGAACTTATGATACAGCATTGAAAGGAGAAAATGGTAGCAGGATTGTTAGATACATGGCGGCAGGCGCTTATGTTCCGGTTGAAGGATCAGAAATTGATCCTGAAAATGGAAAAGATATTGTGACAACGCTTGATGTAAACATGCAGGATATTTCTGAGAACGCTTTGTTGAAAGCGATGATTGAAAACGAAGCGGATCACGGCACTTGCATATTGATGGAAGTGGCGACAGGAAAAATAAAAGCAATCGCAAATCTTGGTCGCCAACACGATGGATTCTATTGGGAAGATTACAATTATGCATTGAATGCCACAGAGCCTGGTTCAACAATTAAACTGGCCACATTGCTTTCAGTATTAAGCGAAGGAAAAACAACGCTCAACGATATGGTCGATGTTGGCTCCGCAGGAAGAGATTGGGTTGGCGTGAGAATGGTTACCGATGCAGAACGTGCGCCAAAACCTATGTTATCTGTGAAAGAATGTTTTGAGCACAGCTCGAATGTTGGCATGAGCAAATTGGCATATAAAACTTTTGCAACACAGCCTGATAAATATTTAAGCTACCTGCACAAATATCATCTTGATGCAAGAACAGGTATTGATTTGATGGGAGAAGGACGACCAATCCTCCCAAAAATAAAACGCAATAATGAAGGCTTGCATGCAATGGTGACGATGAGTTTTGGATATGCAATTCAAGTAACGCCACTGCAAACATTAACACTATATAATGCTGTTGCAAACAATGGCAAAATGATGAGGCCATATTTGGTGAACCGCATTCAAAATTTTGGGCAAACAGTAAAAGAAATGAGCCCGCAGGTAATGGAAGAAAAAATTGCTGACGATAATGTGATCAAAGCTGCGCAGGAATGTATGCTTGCTGTTACCACGGACGGAACAGGAAAGAAAGTTTTTAAGGGAGCATTATATAAAGCAGCCGGAAAGACAGGCACAGCCCATGTTGCGGGAAGAGATGATAACGGAAATAAAATCGGTTACGATGCAGGAATATATCAGGCTTCATTCGTTGGATATTTTCCTTATGATAAGCCGCAATACAGTTGCATCGTGGTCATCAGAACGAAAGCGCATCCAAGGTTTCACATGGGTGGTGAAGTTTCCGCGCCTGTGTTTAGGGAAATTTCTGATAAGCTTTATGCATTGAATGCAGCGAACAATACAACATTGCCAGAGGCAAATATTAAAAAAGACAGCAGCAATTTTTATTATGCTGGTCGTGCAAAAGATATTAAAAAGATTATGCAAACACTTGATGTTGGATATGCAGATTCATCGAGCAATAATGATTGGGGAAGATTATATGCGAGCAATTATCAAACCGTCTTGAACAAAGAAACTATTAATAAACAGTTGATGCCGGATGTGAAAGGAATGGGATTGAAAGACGCACTGTATGTACTAGAAAAAATGAATGTGAAAGTTGCAGCGAACGGCAAAGGAAAAGTGAAAACACAATCAATTCAGGCTGGCTCAGCAATTACAAAAAACCAAACAGTAAAAATAGAATTGAATTAAAAAATTTAAGAACAGAAGGATCGATGGCAATACTACAGGACATATTATATAAAGTGAGCATCCGCACTGTGCATGGGATCCTGAGCACAGTGGTTAATGATCTGCAGGTTGATTCGAGGAAAATAACTAAAGGTTCGATGTTCATTGCAATAAAAGGAACGCATGCAGATGGTAATCAGTTTATTGAATCAGTTGTGGAAAAAGGCGCGGCTGTTGTGGTGTGTGAAACCTTGCCGCAGAATTTAAAAGATGATGTCACTTATATAGAAGTCGAAAATTCCGCGATGGCAGCGGGCTTGATAGCACATAATTTTTACGGACAGCCTTCGGAAAAATTACAATTGATAGGCGTAACCGGAACGAATGGCAAGACAACAATCGCCACGGTTTTATACAAGCTCTTTACAGTATTGGATTATAAATGCGGTTTGATAAGCACCGTGCAAAATCAGATAGGCGACACCGTTATACCAGCTACGCACACAACACCAGATGCAATCAGCCTGAACGCGTTACTGAAACAAATGGTTGATGAAAAATGTACGCACGTCTTCATGGAAACCAGTTCCCATGCCATTCATCAGCATCGCATTGCAGGATTGAAATATGCTGGTGGTATTTTCAGCAACATCACGCATGATCATTTGGATTATCATAAAACATTTGATGAATATATACGTGTGAAGAAAGCTTTTTTTGATTCGTTGCCATCATCAGCTTTTGCTATTTCAAATGCTGATGATAAGAGAGGACCGGTGATGTTGCAGAACACGAACGCAAAAAAATATTTCTACAGCCTTAGAACGATGGCTGATTTTAAAGGAAAGATTTTAGAGAATAATCTCACGGGGCTTATCATGGATGTGAATGGACAGGAAGTGCATTTCAGGTTGATAGGAGAATTCAATGCATATAATCTGCTCGCTGTGTATGGAGCTGCCATTTGTTTGGGAGAAGATAAACAAGAAGTGTTGCGCTGCCTCAGCATATTGAGCGGCGCCGAAGGAAGATTTGATTATATCACTTCGAAAAATGAAAAGGTGATTGGCATTGTGGATTATGCGCATACACCTGATGCATTGGTGAATGTGCTTGCAACGATTCAAAAATTGAAGAAAGGATATGAGCAAGTGATTACGGTAGTTGGTTGTGGTGGCGACAGAGACAAAACGAAAAGACCAGTGATGGCAGAAGTTGCATGTGAGCACAGTGACAGAGTGATTTTTACTTCTGATAATCCAAGAAGCGAAGATCCCGCGCAGATTTTAAAAGACATGGAAGTTGGGTTGAACACTGCAGCGAAGAGAAAATATATTTCAATCGCTGATAGAAAAGAAGCAATAAAAACGGCTGTAAGTTTTTCGAAGCCAGATGATATTTTACTGATTGCAGGAAAAGGACATGAAAAATATCAGGATATAAAAGGAGTGAAATATCCATTCGATGATAAAGCTGTATTGAAAGAAATTTTTGAGATGATGGGGAAGTGAGCGAGAGTCAGGAGTTCAGAGTCCTGACTCCCGACTTTGAACTCATAACTCTAAACTGATAAAGATGGTCTGTTGCTACCCTGAAAAAATTGTGAAGACTGTTCCGCAGCGATGCGGTATGTGCCCTTTAACAGCGATGAAGCTATGAGCTACGGCATGTCCGTAGTTCATAGAGCATCGTTGAAATGCGAATGAGATAATTCGATAATGTGCTGATGAGCTAATGTGAAAATGGCTCAATGTGAAAATGAAATTAATTCGGGATCTGTCATTCCGACGAAGGAGGAATCTCGAGGTGTAACAATTGAATTTGTTCGAAATAGTGATGAAGGTTTGAATGGAAACCATAGCTCAGTAGAAAGATAAAAGTACAAGAGTGCGACGCAACGATGTCGAGAAGAGATAAAAAAGCTGGTTACAAAAAACTGAAAACACAAAAAAGAAAATTACTAACTGAAGTAGCATGCTGTATTCCTTATTTGAATGGCTAAGGCAAATTGGTGTAAAAGTTCCGGGCGGGGCTTTATTCCAGTTCATCACGTTCCGCGTGATGTTGGCTGTGCTGCTATCGCTGGTAATAACGATGGTTTATGGAAAACGCCTCATTAATTACCTGCGCAAAAAACAGGTAGGCGAGAGCGTTAGAGAGCTTGGTCTTGCTGGTGAACAACAAAAAAAGGGAACGCCAACAATGGGCGGCATCATTATCATTCTTGCGATCCTGATACCAACATTGCTCCTTGCAAATCTCAATAAAGCATATATACGCTTAATGATTTTCAGTACCATCTGGCTTGGGCTGATTGGTTTTATTGATGATTATTTAAAACTACGTGCAAAGAAAATTGCGCAGCAACAAGGCATCAATTATAAAAAAGGTGATAAAGACGGTTTGGCTGGATGGTTTAAAATTTTGGGACAGGTTGTGTTAGGAGTTGTGGTTGCGCTGACTCTTTATTTTAATAGCAACACGAAAGTGTGGAGAGAATATGTTGGACAGGTAAAGCCAGAAGACACTACCGGAATGAGGGTAGTAGTGCTAGATGATAAGAAACATTATTTCGTTCCTGCAAATGAACCGATATCAACAATTCCATTTGTGAAGAATCATGAATTCAATTATTCAAAACTATTGCCCGCAGCAATAAGAGGCGGCACATGGATTTTGTATGTGGTGATTGTGATTTTTATTATCACAGCCGTTTCGAACGGCGCAAACATAACTGACGGTCTTGATGGATTAGCCACAGGAGTGAGCGCTGTGATAGGAGCCTGTCTCGGCATATTTGCTTATTCATCGGGCAACCTGCGATTTGCAGAATACCTGAACATTATGTACATCCCGAATTTGGGCGAACTGTCCATTTTCATTGGTGCCTTGATCGGCGCATGCGTTGGTTTTTTATGGTACAACTCTTATCCATCTCAGGTTTTCATGGGTGATACAGGAAGCTTGATGTTGGGCGGCGTTATTGCAGCGCTTGCATTCATCGTTCGGAAAGAATTATTGATACCGATTTTTTGCGGAGTGTTTTTGGTGGAAAACATCAGCGTGGTGTTGCAGGTCACTTATTTCAAATACACCAAAAGAAAATATGGTGAAGGACGAAGGATTTTTTTGATGAGCCCTTTACATCATCATTATCAGAAGCTGGGATATAATGAAAGTAAGATAGTAACACGATTTTGGATAGTAACAATTCTATGCATGGTGCTCGCAATTGTTACTTTAAAAATAAGATAGCGAAATATCGCACACTTAATTGTGGTGCAGCATTATCAAGTCCAATTCTTTTGAAGAACCCCATCCGATCCCTCGGAAAGCATACTCATTTTTATAACGTTAATGGACATGCGCATTTCTATATTAGGCGGCAGTGAAAGTGGTGTTGGCGCAGCTTTGCTCGCAAAGCAGCAGGGCTATGATGTGTTTGTTTCTGACAGCGGCAGCCTAAAAGAACAATACAAAAAAGAATTGCAGCAAAAAGAAATTGAGTTTGAAGAAGGAAAACATTCAGAAGAAAAAATTTTAAGTGCTGATGAAGTGATGAAGAGCCCAGGCATTCCTGAAAAAAATGAAATGGTGAAAAAAATCCGTGCAAAAGGAATTCCGGTGATCAGTGAAATTGAATTGGCTTATCGTCACAAAGGCAAAAGCAAGATCATCGGCATCACGGGAAGCAACGGGAAGACAACGACAACAGCAATGACTTATCATATATGCAAAGCGGATAATCTTGATTGCGCTGTAGTGGGCAATATCGGTTATTCATTTGCAAAACAAGTGGCTGAAGAACCGAAAGAATGGTACATCGCAGAGATCAGCAGCTATCAGTTAGACGATATAAAAACTTTTAAGCCAGATGTTGCTGTGCTCACAAACATTACCGAAGATCATCTTGATCGCTACGAATACAAATTTGAAAATTATATCCGCAGCAAGTTCAGGATTGTGATGAACCAAACTAAGGAAGACTATTTTATTTATTGCGATGACGACCCTGTTACAAAACAATATATCAGCCAGTATTCTTTACTAACTAACCCACTACCAATTACCATGCACCACGAATTTCAACACGGAGGCTTCATCAGGAACGGGCAAATGACGCTTGTGCCGGGCAGCGAAAAAATGCAAATGAGCATTTATGATTTCGCGCTGAAAGGCATCCACAACCAGTACAACACAATGGCAGCGGGACTTGCAGCAGCAACCATTGGAATAAGAAAAGAAAAGATCCGCGATGCGATTAAAAGTTTTGAAGCGCTTGAGCATCGAATGGAATTTGTGCTTTCAGTGAGGGGCGTTGATTTTATCAACGACAGCAAAGCCACGAACGTGAACAGCACCTGGTATGCACTTGAGAGCATGACGAAGCCGACGATATTGATTTTAGGTGGCGTTGATAAAGGAAATGATTATTCGTTGCTTAGTGATGTGGTTAAAGAAAAGGTGAAAGCGATTGTTTGCATGGGCATCGACAATAGAAAAATTCATGAAGCATTTCAAGATGAAGTGGCACTAATGGTAAACACCACAAGTGCAGAGGAAGCGGTGAAGGCGGCATTTCATTTTGCCAACAAAGGCGATGTAGTGTTGATGAGCCCTGCATGTGCAAGTTTCGATTTGTTCAAAAACTATGAAGACAGAGGAAAACAATTTAAAGAAGCGGTGAGAGATCTGTAGGAGCAATTGGAAGGTTACAATTCACTATTAAGCATTGACTATTTATTAAATGAATAATTTTCTAACAATAGAGCGAAGCCCGCTAAGAAACCTTGGCTCACGCACAAAAGGCGACAAAGTCATTTGGGCTGCAGTTGTGTTGCTCGCACTTGTTTCATTGCTCACTGTGTATAGCTCAACTGGTTTGCTCGCTTATAAAATGAGCAAAGGCAATAATGAAATATATCTGTTCAAACAGTTTGCATTTATTATAGTGGGGCTGTTGGTTATCTATTTTGCTCATCGAGTAAATTATACTTTTTATTCAAGAGCCGCATTGA
>CAIYPC010000606.1 GCA_903927975.1 uncultured Bacteroidota bacterium
AAACTCAATACCAAATCTTTTATGTTTAATATAGCTGTCCAGCTCAATGTTTTCGCCTTCTATTTTGCTGCTAAAAACAGAAGATACTGAAGTATAAAAACTAAAAGTATCTGTTGATATTTCTGCATCATGCAAAAGATCAAAGGCTGTTTGCAAACCTTGTGACAATTGCAGCAGGTATTCAGATAACAACTCCGTTGGTATTATTTCTAACTTCTTGTTCATAACAAATAGAAAAGCAAACTACATTCATGTTTTATGAAGGCGGTTGGTTGGTCAAATGTAAATATAGCATCACGAAGAATAGTGGTCACAACTATAATATTTCAAAATATTTTTTGAAGCATTTCGTCGAGACGCAATGCATCGCGTTTACGATCAAAAATATTTTCTTCTATAAATTATGGAACTTAAGCTTAATAGCATCTCAGGTGTACAAGAGACCGCTGCGACGGGACGACGCTGAAAAGAATTGCCCTTGCTCGTTACATAACATAAAAACATTTACTTTTAACGCTCATTATTTGCTTATGAGGATTGTTCCATTTTCCATTTGTTTTGTTATTACCCTAGGGTTGGTAGTTGCGCTGAATAGTGAATTGCATGTAGGTGCTAACACGTTGCCGCCCGTTGGCAACTTCATGAGCCCACAACATGGCTTCTGGCAAAATGCAGAAGCAGTTGATAAAGATTTTGATGGCTCTCTCCATTTTGATCAGCTGAAAGATAAAGCGGATGTTTATTTTGATGATCGCATGGTGCCGCATGTGTTTGCGAACAATGAAGAAGACGCATATTTTATTCAGGGTTATCTGCATGCTAAATTTCGTTTGTGGCAAATGGAGTTTGAAACTTATGCAGCGGCTGGTCGCATTAGTGAACTGATAGGAGAGAAGGGAATTAATTTTGATAGGGAAAGAAGAAGGCTGGGCATGGTTTACGCCGCTGAGAAAGCAGTTGTGGAAATGGAAAATAATCCTGTTACTAAAATGCAGTGTGATGCATACACTGCGGGAGTGAATGAATATATTGGGAAAATGAAAGAGAGCGAGTTGCCGGTGGAATATAAATTGCTGAATTATAAACCGGAGAAATGGAGCACTTTGAAAACGGCACTCTTCCTGAAATATATGTCGTATGAATTGGCGGGTTATGAAAGTGATTTTGAGAACACAAATGCAAAAGCAGTTTTTGGGTTGAAAGATTTTGATTTGATGTATCCATTGTCGCAGGATTCTTTAGATCCGATTATCCCGAAAGGAACAGTGTATGAAAAACCAAAACTTGAAGTAAAGATTCCTACAATTGCTGATTCAATTTATTTTTCAAATAAAGATTCTGCCGATATCCTTCACGACAAACCCAATAAAGAAAATGGCAGCAACAACTGGGCAGTGAGCGGAAAGAAAACAAAAAGTGGCAAACCTATTTTGTGCAATGATCCTCATCTTGGATTAAACCTTCCTTCGCTTTGGTTTGAGATGCAAATTTCTGCGCCGAATATGAATGTGTATGGTGCAACGTTTCCTGCAGCGCCTGGAATTGTCATTGGCTTTAATGATAGCTGCGCATTTGGGGTAACGAATGCAGAACGTGATGTGCGCGATTATTATGAAATAAAATTTCGAGATGACAGCATGAAGGAATATTGGTTCAATGGAGAATGGAAACCAACTGATTTTAGATATGAGCATATTGCTATAAAAGGCAAGCCTGAAATGATTGACACAGTTGCTTACTCTGTTTTTGGGCCGGTGATGTATGATAAGAAATACAAAGGCAATAGGAGAGATGGTGAAACAGGCGATAGGACAGATGGAAAATATTATGCCGTTCATTGGAAGGCAAATGAAGCAAGCAACGAGCTGATGGTTTTTAACCGTCTAGATCATGCGAATAACTACAATGATTATCTGGACGCGATAAAATACATGCACACACCGGGACAGAATTTTGTGTTTGCCAGCAAGAGCGGAGATATTGCAATTTGGGATCAGGGTGAGTTCCCTGCAAAGTGGAAACATCAGGGAGATTTTATTATGCCCGGTGCTGATAGCAGCTTTATGTGGCAGGGAAATATTCCGCAGGATGAAAATCCGCATACAATAAATCCGGAGCGTGGTTATGTGAGCAGCGCCAATCAATTGCCTGCTGATCCTTCGGTTTATCCTTATTATCTCGGCGGTTCTTTTCCTCCGTATCGCGGATTTATCATCAATCGCTTTTTATCGAAGATGAATAATATTGAACCAGAAGATATGATGAAGCTGCAAACGGAAAATTATAATGTGTTTGCAGAAATGGCGATGCCTTTATTTGTGAAATATATAAATCAAGATTCTCTGAATGAAGATGAGAAAAGATATTTTGAAATAATGAAAACATGGAACCTGAGAGATGATTACAATGAAAAAGGGGCAACTGTTTTTAAGGCAGCTTGGGATTATTTTGAAAAAGAAGTTTGGTTTGATGATATGACGAAAACGAAATTACCGATGATGCATCCTGTTGCAAGCGCGTTATTAGAAGCAATTTTAAAAGATACTGCATTTAAATTTATTGATGATATTAGGACACCGCAAAAAGAAAGTTTGCGTGATCAAATAACAACAGGGTTTATAAAAGGAGTGAAGTCTTTAAAGCCATTGGTGATTGAAGGTAGAATTGAATGGGGAAGAGCAAAAGATACACGGGTAACACACCTTGCACGTCTCGGGCCTTTCAGTAGATTGCATGTGCCGATCGGTGGCGGCACGCATTGCATTAATGCTGCCAGTGAAGATCATGGTCCATCGTGGAGAATGATTGTATCGCTGACTGATACAACTCAGGCTTATGGTGTTTATCCCGGTGGACAAAGTGGAAATCCAGGAAGCCAATATTATGACAGCTTCATTGATCAGTGGGCTGCCGGAAAATATTATCCATTATGGATGATGAAGAAGAGCGAAGCGGAGGATAAGAGAGTGAGTTTTAAGATGGAATTTGGGAAATGAGTGAATGTGACAATTTCTCAATGTGAAAATGGCTCAATTAAGAAACAGCGAGTTGTGAGCTCGTGCTCACAGCTAAGGCTAACCGAATATTACAGATCGTATATCACACATCGTAAATCGTGCATAGAATGATGAGATTTATTTCAGCAATATTATTGACAGCTTTATTAAGTTTTGTTTCAGGATTGTATTTGCCTTGGTGGTCAGTTGCATTGGCAGCATTTGTTGCTTGTGCACTTATTCCAATCGCTCCATGGAAATCTTTTTTTGCGGGGTTTATTGGCGTGTTTTTATTTTGGGGAACGATGTCATTTATTATTGACTCGAATAATAATCATATCCTTTCACAAAAAATTGCGCAGATATTTCCATTGGGCGGTTCTTATATTTTATTGATATTGGTAACTGCTTTTGTTGGTGCGCTTGTTGGTGGTTTAGCGGGATTAACAGGGAGCTATGTGAGACCCCCAGCCCCTAAAGGGGAGAAAGACAATTAGTCTCGAAGTTTCTTCAAAGTCCCTTTAGGGGTTTGGGGCGACATATTCA
>CAIYPC010000607.1 GCA_903927975.1 uncultured Bacteroidota bacterium
ATGTTTATCCATTGGGGATTGTATTCATTGCCTGCTAGGCATGAATGGGTGAAGAATGCAGAACGCATGACCAATGAAGAATATGAAAAATATTTCAAGATTTTTAATCCAGATCTTTTTGATCCGAAAGCTTGGGCGAAGAAAGCAAAAGCTGCAGGAATGAAGTATGCGGTGCTCACTTCAAAACATCACGAAGGATTTAATATGTTTGATAGCGAGTTCACTGATTATAAATCGACCAACACGCCGGCTAAAAGAGATCTGGTAAAAGAATTTATTGAAGCATTTCGCGCAGAAGGAATTAAGGTTGGGCTTTACTATTCGCTGATCGATTGGCATCATCCTGATTACACAATTGATGAAGTTCATCCGCAACGTCCGCTCGTTAACAGCGACACTGCTTATGCAAGATTGAACAGAGGAAGGGATATGGCAAAGTATAGAAAGTATCTCTATAATGAAGTGACAGAAATATTAACCAAGTATGGAAAGATCGATATTCTCTGGCTCGACTTTTCTTTTCCCGGCAAATATGGGAAGGGCAGAGATGATTGGAATTCTGTTGAGTTGTTGAAGCAAATAAGAAAATTGCAGCCAGGCATTATCGTTGACAACAGACTTGATCTAAATGATTATGAAGATGGTGTTGATTTTGAAACACCGGAACAAGTCAGTCCTGAAGAATTAGCAAAATACAGAGGCAAAGTTTGGGAAACCTGTCAGACTTTTTCTGGTTCGTGGGGTTTTTATAGAGATGAGAACACATGGAAAACAAATAAGCAATTGCTTGATCTACTGATCAGCTCTGTGAGCAATGGCGGCAATCTTCTATTGAATGTTGGACCAACTGCACGCGGTGAATTTGACAGTCGCGCTTCAACTGCTTTGGATAGCCTTGGCACCTGGATGCATTCAAACAGCAAATCTATTTATGGCTGCACGTTTGCTCCTGCAGAATATAAAGTGCCTGCAAACACAAAGCTCACTTACAATGCAAACGCAAAGCGCATTTATGTTCATCTGTTCGAATATCCATCGGGCACATTAACATTGCCGGGATATAAAAACAAAATTGTGTATGCGCAGTTCCTTCACGACAACTCTGAATTGAAGTTTAAAAAGACAGATGTAAACTCAGATGATCTTATTATAGAACTGCCAGAGAAGAAACCGGCATTTCAAGTTCCTGTGGTGGAGTTGGTGTTGAAGTGATTTTTCTTTGTTTTGATGGTCATCTCGCGGTTATGTATAGCAACGAAGGGCAAAGCCCTTCGTCAGGATATTTCGCTCTTTCAGAGCTTTGAACAAGCCCCGAAGGGGCGATATAAGATTGGGATGAGTATCGCCATCACACTTGAAGCGAATTACCAGCGAACTCCAACCAACAAACTCTTTCTTCAAAATAAATAAATGCCAACACAATACAACACAGCGCAAATCGTTTCCCAACATTAAGCTCCTAACCGGCTGTTGTTCTTACCTCTTCACCCATCGTGCCTTATAGTTTACAATTAATAAAGAAGGACTCTCCGTATTCTGAATCATAACATATTCAAACCAAACTATCAAACCATGCGACACATAATTGCAATGGCATTTTGCGTTTTATTTTTTTGCAACACCAATGCACAGGAGGATTCATTTCTAAAAAAAGAGATTGAGTATTATAACAATTTTCAAGACTACACAAATAATAAACCAAATGCTGACTCGGCATTTTATATTGCTCAAATTCTTGCATCCGATAATAGATACATAAATTCATTAAGAGATCTTCTGCATAATAGCTTCGCACAATTTTTTATAGAAAGAAAAACAGGCAACACAATTTCTATTGACCCTGCAAATAATAAACTTCTTTTCCATAAAGAACTATTAATGAAAATGGTTTCCGACACAACAAAACAGCTTGTGGAAACCATTAAGCCATTGTATTTATGGGTAAAAATTCAAGATAACAAGAACAACATAACCGTATTGAAGGATCTTACGAATGAGTTTATTAAAACTGAATTATCTGAAGACATTTTCACAAATAGTGTAGGGCGTTATGGTTTATTAATTTATCAGATAATTTCAGCACATGAAGAATTAAAAGCTTTGTCAGTTAACCTGTTTGATAAAATATATTCCAATCTGCAAAGAAATCAAATTGCACCTACTGATTCATCTACAAGAACTGAACTTGAAAAACGGGCGTACTATAGATATTTATTTGCGTCCGCAAACTATATAAAAGCAAAACAGTCTGAATATGCGAATGAAAAAGGAAAGTATTTAAAAACTGCTTTTGATTATAGCCCTGATGCTTTAGATAAAGATCATGCTAACGGATATTTCTATGATATGGGTATTCTTTTCAGCTATGAAGAAAAGCCGACGTTTAAAGTCGACTATTTGGAATTTCTAACAAGCACATCATTTGATAAACAGAAAATATTATCTCTTTTTTTAGAAGCTGCTCTTGTTGATCCCGAATACAAAAACAAATTGCAGGAATTGTATAACAGATATAATAGTACAGGATTGAATTTTAATCAATACTGGAGAAATGCTATTAATGCTAAAGCTAAAATGGCTCCTCCTGTTTCCCTTCATTTGCTTGATCAGGAAATATTTTCAACCACAAAATATTTGGGCAATTGGGTTTTAGTTGATTTTTGGGGCACGTGGTGTGGGGCTTGCCGAGCCGAGCATCATGACATGCAGAAATTCTATGATTCGGTCGTATTGAAAAATTCAAAAAACATTCATCTTTTTACTATTGCTTGTAAAGATACGAGAGAGAAAGTGCTAGCATATTTAAAAGAAAAGCAGTTCACGTTTCCTGTCGCAATGTCTGACGGTAAGATTGAAAATATTTATCCCGTGCAGGGATATCCAACTAAATTTTTGATTACACCAGAGGGCAGATATCTGCTGGTTCCTTATGGAATTGATTGGGCAAACTTTGTGAAACAATATTGTGACTTATGATAATGAATAATAATCTGCATACATAGCTCGAACTAAATTCAAATAACACAAGCACACAAACCCAAAACAATCTCAACCTTCCTCCCAAAGGCAATCAATGAATGGAAGCGAATGAATGTGCATTGAGTTTGTTTTATTCTTACCATCAACTTTTGTAATTTTAGTAAACATCTTACATGAAAGAACCATCTCTTATACAGCATCTTCGCGATGTAATCCTATTGCCATTCATGGTGACGTGCGTAATCCCATATCTTCTCTATAATAAAACGCAAACATTCATTCCGGATAATATCATTTTAAAAATTCTGGGCATCTGTTTCTTCATAGTTGGCATATCATTATTTCTCTGGACAAACTATCTCTTTAAAACATTTGCAAAGGGAACATTGGCTCCATGGTCTGTGAAACAAAATCTTGTTATCCGTGGACCTTATAAATATTGTCGCAACCCAATGATAACAGGTGTGCTTTTTATTTTGATCTCGGAGACATTATTCCTGCATTCAACAAACATATTAATCTGGGCAAGTATATTCTTCTTCGTGCATATTTTTTATTTCGCATTTAAGGAAGAGCCTGATTTATATAAAAGATTTGGGGAAGAATATAAAACATATAAGAAAAATGTTCCGAGATGGATACCGAGATTAACAGCATACACGGGTAGTAAATAAAACATGCTTCTGCTTTTGAGTTGAATGTAAATGAAAGATCTCTCACTAATCTGCAACTTTAAAGCAGTTGAATTGAAATAGCAGCATCAACTCCCCAACTGCGAAAAATCAATCAGCGTTGAAAGCCCGACAAGAGAAAGATTTGTGGAGCGTTTCAGTTTCTCATCCGGCCACCCCCAGCAGCATGACGAACGCATAGTGGTAGACGTAGCCGGACTGAGCCCGGCCGGCGCCCTTGCCGACCGCCTCTGACACGGCGGCCACGCCGTCCGGACCGAAACCGTCGATGATCTTCTGGTCCCCGACCTTCCAGAACAGGTCGCCCAGGGCCTTGGCGCCGTTGACGAACACCGCCTGGTACAGCTCGTCGAAGTACCACTTGTTGTAGAGGAAGGCGTGCAGCGGGCCGCCGCGATCGGCGACGCGCTTGCCCATGCCCTCGTTCAGCACATAGACGTAGAAGGCCGCCAGGAAGCCGATCACGGTGACCGTCAGCGGCGCCCACAGCTCCCACTCCGGCCCCTCGCCTTCCAGAACATGGTTGGTCGGCAGGGTGAAGATGGCGCCACGCCAGAACTCGACCTGACCGGCGCCGACGAACTTCTCGACGAACACCCCGCCGGCGAAC
>CAIYPC010000608.1 GCA_903927975.1 uncultured Bacteroidota bacterium
ATTCACTAATAAAACCTTCCAAAAAATGATAATTATCAAAATATTGAGAATCTTTACAATCCTTTTTAAAATAAGGCGGATCTTTATATTACTATTCTAACTAATATATATATTATATTAATTACTCAGTTACTGTAGGCTAACCCTCCCCAAGGTTGCTAATACTAACTTTCATAAGTATTCTGGACTATTCCTTAAGTCTTCATTGAAAATTGCTAATTTTCTCAGACCCATTCCATTATAGTCTCTGAACCTTCTTCGTATGCTAACAATATCGCACTTAGAAGCTTGGCTGCAGATTATCCAATCCTTTTCGTTATTACTATGCTTTAGGTTATTACCCCAAGTTTTCTTTTCGCTTTCGCAAAAAAAAGTAGTAGAAAAGGCTCTAAGGATGTTCCCGCAAATTAGAAATGTTGCCTCTTGACTTATTAACAGTCATAAAGAGACTAGCTGGTTATATGATGTGATTTTATAACAATCACATATCTGCTTTACACTGTTTATCCATACTAGTAAGCAAATATCTAGTATGGCAGCCAACTGTTTGGCACAGGAGTTTAGTATGCCTGACATTATTCTTAGTCATAATGATTTCCACTAAGTTTCCCTAATGGATGGACTGTATCTTAAGCCGTCTCTGGATGATTATTCCTTCATAGACGACCAACACCCGTTCAGTCTCTGACGCCCTACCATTCTCTATCATAGCGAGATTAGGTAGTAAGCATGCGGATTGCCCAATCCTTTTAACTATTACCATACCGGAGTTAGTTCTCCGCCACACATTTCTTTCGATAATGTGCTTGGTGTAAAAGGCTCTAAGGGGTTTCCCGAACAACAAGGTATTTTGCAAAATTGTATGTAGTCAAAAACAGACAATCTCACTAGCCATTAGCATATTTTGTGAGTGCTTAACCGATTTTTTACAAGACCATTTCTCACATAGTCCTGACGGATGGCTTTTCAACGCACTAAGATTTTTTACGTTATAATTGGTTGCATAAACACGGACTTTGGCGGTTTTGGTACCTTCCACAGTTGCATTTGAGAGCACAAGTTGCAGTGTGGCATTATCAATACGCGAGAAGTTGCAGGTCCCGCTGGGCTGATGTTCCTCAGGACGAAGGGCGAATGAATAAACATTAATACCTTCATCAGGGCATCGAGTGTGTGCTTGGTATGGTTGAACCCAAGAGAAGTAGGAACCTTCACGTTCAGAGAAGCGGTCCTGTCCATTGAGCTGTAGTTTGGCAACGACGACAGGGTTTTGTCCCCAACAATGCAAGTCCAAGGAGGTTTCAGTGAGGACAAATGTGCCCGCATCAGAAACAGAAGAACCTTGAGAATGATTTGTGTAAGGAGCGCCGTTATATTGTGCCAACGAATTGAGTCCAAGACTAGCAAGAACTGCAGCCTGATTGGCAGTATCCGTTGGATTCAATTGCAGAGTTGGCCCACCGAAATTGGGTTCATTGTCCGCATTGTTATAAATTCCACCAGCCCAATATCCAGTAAAGTTAGGAGGAATATATTGGTCAATAGCACCTGCATCTTGGAACAAACCTCGTGCATCAATAAATCCATTCGAACCGTCAACCTCAGCAGGACCACCAAAAGCATGAATAGCATTTGGAAGAGCATCAATTGCATCCGTATAGTTAAAAGGTTGTGCACCTAGAACCTTGAATAGTGATGCATCACAAAGAAGAGATGAACAATAATCAACATTCTGATCTGGCTGAACAACCCAAATCAACTCCTTGCAGGGATGATTGAAATTTAGCTTTATCTTGTTCGAAGAACTACCAACTGACTCATCACCCGTGAATTGTAGCTGAGTGATAAGATATTCATGGGGATTTTGTGCGAATCTTCGGCGCTCGTCAGTGTCCAAGAATACATAGTCGACATATAAGGAGGCGGCTACAAGCGATTGATTGTAAGCAATTGTGGCAGTAACTGGAGTTCCAACTGACAATTGATTGGCACCTTTGTTTGGCTCAGGTCCCGTGTTGCAACTGAGTGATGTTACCGCCCACAAGCATTCATCAATTGGGCGAAGATCAAGATTTATTTTTACTTCGTGATATTGCAAGGCTATGAGGGGCAATGCAAGCCCGGGATTGGTACAATACCAAAATTGTAGTGGAACATAAAGAGTGGTTTCAGGAAGAGCATTACGAGGGGCACAAACTTGACGAGGTGCGATGGAATCACAAGGACCATCAACATTGGCGAATGAAGGGTCAGTGATGAAGGTAAGCTGAGTGGTGTTTCCAATCATTTTCCAGTATCCTCGTTGCTGTTCAGCAGTCATAGTGAGCTGATTCCAAATGTGCATCCAGTCACCATATTGACGGTCAATACGTTGTCCTCCAATTTCGACTTCAACTTGAGCAATCAATTGTTCTCCGGGATAATCCAACCAACGTGCATAAACAGCATGTTTATTGGCACTGACTTGTGCAGAATTTCCCATAAATTGATTGATTTCAGGAAGAGTGACCTGAAGATAAGTTCGGTAAGCCAAATCACCATTTCGACTGATTGTGCAAGTGACACGGCGTCCAAAATCAGCCTGTCCGTTAAATGTTTGCTCAATAGATTCCATTGAGAAGTTCGTGTAGCGCCTGTATGTTACCTTCCAAAAGGTAATTTGCGGATTTCCTGTACATTTCCGCTACCTTATCTTTCAATAAGGATTAGACTATATCTTAAGGAGAATTATTGTTTGATTTTTTAGAACTTATAAGATTAACAAATTCTAAATTCAATGTAAATTCCCTCGAAAACCATTTAGTCGTTGAACCTTCTTCTTTAAATTTTTCTAATTTTTGTATAACATTATTTATTTGATTTATATCAATTTCTTTTTTAAAAGAATTAAATTTTACTGTAACTGGCATTAAATTAGTCCAATTCCAACATATTAATTTTTCATCGTTATTTGTTAAATCAAATTTAGAAACAGGTATAATGTGATCGATTGACCAATAGGAACCATAATTGTCCCAAGTCATATCTGGAGTTAAATTATATTCAAACCATTCTCTTAAATATTGAATATTACAACCAATATAATTCATAGTTGAATCATTTTTAAAAAGAACAGTTCTTAAACGTGCTGCTAATGATTTTTTTAATCTATAATTCATATTAGATTTATGTTCATTTCTACACCATTCAGTTTTTTGTTCCGTTAAAAATTTTGGATAACAAGAAATACAAATTTTTTTTTTATAAAA
>CAIYPC010000609.1 GCA_903927975.1 uncultured Bacteroidota bacterium
TAGATAGTCAGCGAAGAAGTTTGAAAGTAAATGATATTTCTTTTGTCTGCATAATCATTAATGTTTTGCATCGCATTGATCCCGCTTATTTGATTGATGATTGAAAATGGCAACAAAAACTTACTCATCTTTTTTACGATCACAATATCAAGCAACCCATCTTCTAAACTTGCCTTTGGGGCAATGGTAAAATTGTTTCCAAATTGATTTCCGTTTGCGATGCTGATAAAAAAAGCATCCACCGAAAGTGCTTTGTTTTTCAATTTAATTTCAAAAGGATATGGTTTTGTTTTAAAAAAATTGATGGCTCCAACTTTTATATAAGTTTGAAGACCGCGTTTTTTTTGCTTAGCGAATTCATGCGCCACCAATGCATCAAAACCAAGTCCGCAAAGCATGCAAGAGAACTCGTTGTTGATATAAAATCCATCAATAAAAGATGCTTTGCCTTTGAAAATAATATCAAGTGCTTTGGAAGATTGTTTGGGAATTTTTGCCGCAAGCGCCAATCCATTGCCGGAGCCAAGTGGAATGATTCCTGTGTTCACAGGAACTCCGATCATGCTTGCTGCAACTGAGCTCACTGTTCCATCGCCGCCGCAAATAACGATGTCGGTTATGCGCTCTTTTTTAATTCGATGTTTTAAAAACTCATAATCCCCCGCTGCGTTGGTAGGAACAATTTCAAAATCAATTCCATGCTCTTTTGTTTTTCGTGCAATCAATTCTTTCAGAGCAGATTTTCCTTTTGTGCCTGAAATGGGATTGATGAGATAGATTATTTTTCTTGACATGGTTTTTTGGAGTTAATGGTTCATTGGCAATGGTTAATCGTTCATGGATAATGGTTCATAGTAGGCTCCGCAAATTTGTTAGCTCTATCATCGCATCAATATTTCATTATAGCAAGAACAGCCATGAACTATCAACCATTAACCTTTTATCAGAAATCTAACATCACACATCTCAAATCTTACATTCTTATCAACGCACTTGCCCATGTAAACCCGCTACCAAATGCAGCAAGACAAATCAGATTTCCTTCTTTCACTTTTCCTTCTTCCCAAGCTTCGCATAATGCAATTGGGATCGATGCTGCTGTTGTATTTCCATATTTCTGAATGTTGTTATAAACTTTTCCTTCTTCCAATTTCATAGTGTGCTGAAGAAATTGTGAGATGCGAAGATTCGCCTGATGCGGAACGAGCAAATCAATATCAGCAGTTGTCAATCCATTTTTATTGAGTGCTTCCATGATCACTTCCGGAAATTTTACAGCAGCCATTTTAAAAACTGCCGGACCATCCATGAAAGGATAATTTTGTTCTTTCTCTACCATCGTTTTGCTCATGAACATATCTGCAATTTCAGCATCATTATAATCTGCCAGCTTTTCTTTTTTCCAATGGTTTGCATGTGTGCCCGGATTATACATCGCCAAAATTTCCGCGTTGCTGCCATCGCTGTGAAGATGTGTGCTTAATATTCCTTGGTTTTCTTTTTCGGTCGGCTGCAACACGACCGCACCAGCGCCATCACCAAAAATCACAGAAATATTTCTTCCTCTTGTGCTCAGGTCAAGACCGAAAGAATGTTTCTCGCTCCCTATCACCAAAATATTTTTATACATACCTGATTTGATGAATTGATCCGCAACGCTCAAAGCATACACAAAACCGCTGCATTGATTGCGAACATCCAGCGCACCAATTTCTTTCATTTTCATTTCGCGTTGCACCAATACGCCGCAACCCGGAAAATAATAATCGGGGCTAAGTGTTGCGAAAACAATAAAATCAATTTCCTGAGCGGTTGTACCTGCCCGTTTGATTGCAATTTTTGCAGCTTCAACGCCCATGGTTGTAGTTGTTTCACCTGTTCTGTCAGCAAACCTGCGCTCTTTAATTCCTGTTCTTTCTTGGATCCATGCATCGCTGGTATCCATGTATTTTAGCATGTCATTATTCGTGAGCACATTCTTAGGAACATACATTCCTATCCCTGCAATTTTTGAACGAACCATATAGCAAGCTTTTGAAGTGAACGGGCAATTTACGCGATAATGAGATAATGGGATGATTTGCTAATCTGCTAATGTGATAATGAGTGGATGTGATGATGCGACAATCTGCTAATAAGATAAACTCTGAAGTCACCATTCTAAACTTCCAACTCTCAGCTACCAACTTTTTTCACGTGCAGCACTTCTTCCATAAATTTTTCAATCTCTTTTTGCACACCTTCTACATCGTGAGATCTAATGTATGAACCGATGACGTGCGTTCCTGTGTTTGGCATGGCTTGTTTTCTTTTCAAACTATCTGGCGTTCCAAGCTCATCATACATTTTTAACATCGCAGAAACCTTCACAGTGCTGTCCTGATGTATTTCATCTTTGTAAAAATATAAAAGCTGAACAGGCTGTTTCACTTTTTCAAATGTCTCTTTATTCATTGTTGTCTCCAGCATTTCTTCCAAAGCCGTCGCCGCTTCTGCGCGATATTTCCAATCCCAATACTGTTTGTAAATAGGTCGCTCATCAGTTGACGTGATATAATCTGATTTAAGAACGAGATGTGCAATCTGTAATCCCCAATGATTATTAAGCAGCCATGCATTCGGATCATTGATTTCAATATTCGGGGACATTAATATTATTCCAGCAATATTATCATCAGGATAAGTTGCTGCAAGTTGCAAAGCATTCGTTCCGCCGGTTGATGTAGTCATCAATATCACTTTTCTTCCTAACTGCATTCCAATTGCCAATGCCTGTTTCGCAGACTCCCAATAATTATCAGCAGTCAGGTTCACCATCGCATCGCTGGTGTCAATTCCATGTTCCGCCAATCTTGATAAATAAAGATTGCAGCCAAATTCTTTTGCAATGTTTTTATGTATCGGATCGCCCTCGGCTTGCGAAGCAGAAAAGCCATGCAGATAAACAATGGCATAATCTGTTTTTTGTTTGGTTGAATCATTTGCCCAAATAATTCTTGCTTCATTATCAGGATTTATTTTATGCTGCGCTTCATTATTTTTTATATACAATTCCAATTGTGAAGGATCGGCAGGAACAACAGGCATGTCGGTTTTATAGACAGGAGTGAGCGGTTTCGGCCCCAACATATAAATAGCAATCAGAAGGACAGGGATAATCCATAACCATTTTTTTCGCATGGCTTAAATTTAGAATTGAATTTATAGAATATTTGCGAATGGTCAATAATGAATGGTGAATAGTCAATAAGAAATTATTTTTTTGCAGTTGATTCAAACGATTATGCTTATTCACCATTGACCATTCATTATTCACCGCCGATTACTTACTAATAATATTTATTTTATGTTTTATAAAAAGTTGATGAATAAATTTCCGATATTCATCCCCTCTTTTTGATTCATCAAAACTTTTTCAATGGAACTTACCAAGCAGCGATTTCTAGCGCTCGATGTTTTTCGCGGAATGACGATATGCTTTATGATCATCGTGAACACGCCGGGTAGCGAACAATTTTCTTTTGCTCCGTTGAACCACGCAAGATGGAACGGCTTCACGCCAACTGATTTGGTATTCCCTTCTTTTATGTTTGCAGTAGGAAACGCGATGAGCTTTGTGATGCTGAAATGGGCTAACATGCAGCAGTCGCAGGTGGTTTGGAAAATTTTAAAAAGAACTGCCATCATTTTTTTATGTGGCTATTTGCTTTATTGGTTCCCTTTTATTGAGCTTAACAAAGCTGGTGATGTAATTCTTTCCCCAATTTCTCATACAAGAATTTTAGGCGTGCTGCAACGCATTGCACTTGCTTATGGCATCGGTTCGTTGATGATTTATTATTTCAAACCAAAAGCATCTGCTATTATTTGCATCATTATATTATTAGCTTATTGGCCCGTGATGTATATGTTTGGAAACCCGCTTGATCCATTAAGCTTAACCGGCAATGCAGGTTTGCGATTAGATAAATTTTTGATGGGCGAATATCACATGTATCATGGCGAAGGAATTGCATTTGATCCCGAAGGATGGATCAGCACTTTGCCATCAGTGGGAAATATTGTTGCTGGGTTTATCGTTGGGCAATTCATTCAACAAAAAGGAAAAACTTATGAAGGTATTGCGAAGTTGATGCTTGCTGGTTTTGGTTTGTTGGTGATTGCTTATTTCTGGGATCTCGGTTTTCCTATCAACAAAAAATTATGGACAAGCTCTTTTGTTCTTTATACTGTTGGACTTGATTGCATCATCATCTCTGCTATTATTTATGCAATTGATTTTTTACACATCAAAAAAGGAACTTACTTTTTTGAAGTGGCTGGCAAGAACCCTCTTTTCATTTATCTGCTTTCTGAAGTTGGTGCAACGGTGATGGAAGTGCTTCACGCGCAGCCAAAAGTCAGCGTGCACACATGGCTATATCAAAATGTATTCAGCAATTTCGGATTGTATTTCGGCTCGCTTCTTTTCGCAGTAACATTCATGCTTTTCTGTTGGAGCATTGGATATATTTTAGATAAGAAAAAGATTTACGTGCGGGTGTAGTTTTTCGACACAGAGTTTCACAGAGATTAAGCACAGAGCACCACAGAGATTTTGAGCGACTCAATGGCTCTGAACTATTGACTATCAACTCCGAACTTTCTCCCCAAAATTAAGTTTAGGCTTCTTCTTTGCCCTCCCATTGTTTTTTAGTACCTTCGCGGCTTCATTTTTGAGGCTGTAAGGTTGAGTTTAGCCAAGGCTGACAGCAATTATGCACCTAACGATCTGCTTTGACTAAAAAGAATTAATTAAATTATGGATATCAGAAACATCGCAATCATCGCTCACGTTGACCATGGTAAAACAACTTTGGTTGATAGGATTCTTCACCAAACACATGTGTTCCGTGACAATCAGGAAACTGGTGAGCTTATTATGGACAGCAACGACCTCGAAAGAGAGCGTGGCATTACAATATTTAGCAAGAACGCTGCTGTTGAATACAAAGGCGTTAAGATAAACGTCATCGATACCCCAGGTCACTCGGACTTTGGTGGTGAAGTGGAACGCGTGCTGAAAATGGCTGATGGCGTGCTTTTGCTCGTTGATGCTTTTGAAGGACCGATGCCTCAAACGCGTTTCGTTCTGCAAAAAGCATTGCAATTACATTTGAAACCAATTGTAATTATTAATAAAGTAGATAAGGCAAACTGTCGCCCTGATGAAGTGCACGATGCGGTTTTTGAATTGTTCTTCAACCTCGATGCAACAGAAGAGCAATTGGATTTCCCAACATTTTATGGCTCTGGAAAACATGGTTGGTTCAACAGCAAGAACGAACAATGTGAAGACATTACTCCATTATTAGATGGTATTTTACAATACGTTCCTGCGCCAAAGGTTTCTGAAGGACCGACTCAGATGCAGATCACTTCATTGGATTATTCTTCTTTTCTTGGAAGAATTGCGGTGGGTAAAGTAGCCAGAGGTTCAGTGAAAGAAAATCAGTCTATTGTTTTGATGCAGGCAGATGGTGTGAAGAGAATGAGAGTGAAAGAACTTTACACTTTCATGGGAATGGGCAAGAAAAAAGCAACTGAAGTTTTTGCAGGAGATATTTGCGCGGTTGTTGGACTAGAAAATTTCAACATCGGTGATACTATTTCTGACGCGGAAACACAAGAAGCATTGCCGGTTATTAGTGTGGATGAACCGACGATGAGCATGCTTTTTGGCATCAACACATCACCGTTTTTTGGTCGTGATGGAAAATTTGTGACCAGTCGCCAATTGCGCGACAGGTTGATGAAAGAAACAGAAAAAAATCTTGCACTAAGAGTTGAAGATACTGACAGTGCTGATAGCTTTTTAGTGTTCGGTCGTGGTATTTTGCATTTGGGCATTTTGATAGAAACTATGCGCAGAGAGGGTTTTGAGCTTACCATCGGACAGCCGACAGTTCTTGTAAAAGAAATTGATGGCAAGAAAAATGAGCCTTATGAAATATTAGTGGTTGATGTGCCTGCGGATTATAGCGGTAAAGTAATTGACCTTGTTACTCAACGCAAAGGTGAAATGCACATCATGGAAAGCAAGGGCGAGATGCAGCATCTTGAATTTGAAATTCCTTCAAGAGGGTTGATTGGATTGCGCAGCAATATGCTCACCAACACAGCCGGTGAAGCCGTGATGGCGCATCGTTTCTTGGAATACAAACCATGGAAAGGACCAATTCCTGGAAGAAACAATGGTGTTCTTCTTTCTAAGAATCAGGAAAAAACGACAGGATATTCAATTGATAAATTACAGGATCGCGGTGTGTTTTTTGTTGAGCCCGGCGAAGAAGTTTACACAGGTCAGATTATCGCTGAGCATATTAAGCCAGGAGATTTGATCGTGAATGCGACAGAGCCTAAAAAATTAACGAACCATCGTGCCAGCGGAAGTGATGATGCTTCTAAAATCGCTCCTAAAACTTTGATGACACTTGAAGAATGTATGGAATATATTCAACAGGATGAGTGCATTGAAGTGACACCGAAAATCATCCGTATGCGCAAAGTGATTTTGAATGAAGAAGAAAGAAAGAAAGTGCAAAAGAGAATGACAGCAGAAGTATAAACAGAGTTAAATATTTTAGATAACAGCCCTCATAAAAAAATATGAGGGCTTTTTTTATTGCGCAACAAATTGCGAATGGGCTTAACTTTGTACAAATATTCAGAGATGAAAAAGTGGAAACTGATTTTGGTTATTGTATTTACTTACAGCTTATCACTTATCACTTATAGCTCTGCTTCTGCACAATGCTCCATCTGCACACGCACCGCACAGCAACAGGGAGAAAGACCTGCTAAGGCCCTGAATGCAGGCATTCTTTATATTGCTTTTATGCCGCTTGTTATTATTGGAGTTATCGGTTACAAATGGTGGAGGAATAATCGGGAGTTCGAGCAGTAAAAGTTAACTATTCTAAAGTTTTCTCTTTCACCCAAACACGGCATCATCTTTCAAAACAGATTCTTGTAAGATTAAATCATTCCTGAAAAGCTCTTTTATTTTTTTCTTGATTTCATTTTTGTTTATGGTTTCAGGATTGCGCCTTGCCTTTAAATAATTTTCTCTTGAAATTTTCTCAGCAACTTCTCCTATGTTTTTCAAATCAAATTCATTTCCAAATTTCTGAGCGAGCTTAAGTCCTATTATTGAAAAAAATAAACCTGCAAGCCCTGCCTGCCAATAAAAAAATAGCATAGGCAATGAAATGAGAAAAATTAAAATAAACGAATTAGTAAGCCAATGTTTGGGTCGCAAAATTTTTATCTTAAACCCCAAATTTCTTTCTATTACTGCAATTTTTTTTCTGCGTTTATTTCGTGGAAATAATATTTTCAAATCTGTATCAGGTGTTATGTCTTTTTTATCAATGCATTGTCCTCTTGCAATTGCGTTGCGGAGTTTATAAAATGCTTGTTGACTTGTGCAATCTTTTAAATCATCGCCATTGATTTTGTTTGTTATGATATTGCACAGTTCCCCAAAATTGCTCACATTTTCAAGTTCATTTTTGCCAAACTTAAAATTGAAAGATTTTTCAAGCTTAACTAGAACATCGGAGATATCTTCAGAATCAATGTTCCTCAGTTCTATTATATCTTCTTCCATAATGCTTTTTTGAGCTCTTAAATATACATAGTTTTCAAAACGCTTTTTATAAGTATCTTGTCTTTCCAAAACAAACTGCAATGAAATATTCTTTTCTACTACTGCTTTTCTATAGCTCTTTTGCATACTCGCAAAAACTTCCAACGGTTGAAGAAAAAACAAATGGCTTCAAAAAATATGAAGGCTACATGAATTTTTATTGGGATGAAAATTCCGGAAAAATATTCCTCGAAATAAATAAGCTCGATAGCGAAATATTATATCAAACATCATTGCCTGCGGGATTGGGCTCAAATGATATTGGTCTCGATCGCGGGTTATTAGGAAGCACTACAATTGTAAAATTTTCAAGAACAGGAAGAAAAGTTCTAATGATAGAGCCGAACTATAACTATCGTGCAATAACAACTGATGCTGCGGAAAAAAGAGCGGTTGAACAATCTTTCGCCCAATCAACATTGTGGGGCTTTGCAGTAGAAGCAGAAAGCAATAATAAAGTGTTGGTTGATGCTACTGATTTTATTTTGAGAGATGCCATGCATGCCGTCAATCGCATTCGCAGTATGCAACAGGGAAGTTATTCATTGGATAAATCACGCTCCGCTATTTATCTTCCGCGCACAAAAAATTTTCCACAGAACACTGAGATTGAAGCAACCATTACGTTCGTGAATGCCGATGGAAATGCTGGTAATTATGTTCAATCAGTAACGCCATCATCAGAAGCGATCACTGTTCGTATGCATCACTCATTTGTGCAATTGCCAGATAATAATTTCAAGCCAAGAAAATTCGATGCGCGATCAAGTTTTATTCCTATCTCTTATTTTGATTATAGCACGCCGGTTTCTGAGCCGATTGAAAAATATTTTGTGATGCGCCATCGCCTTGAGAAAAAAGATCCAAATGCTGCAATGAGCGAACCAGTGAAACCAATTATTTATTACCTCGATAACGGTACACCTGAACCAATAAGAAGTGCGTTGCTGGAAGGTGCAAGCTGGTGGAACCAGGCATTTGAAGCTGCTGGTTATAAAAATGCATTTATTGTGAAAGTGTTGCCTGATAGTGCAGACCCGATGGATGTTCGTTATAACATGATCAATTGGGTTCATCGTTCAACACGTGGATGGAGCTATGGCGCAGCGGTTGTTGATCCGCGAACCGGAGAAATTATTAAAGGTCATGTTACATTGGGATCGTTGCGCGTTCGTCAGGATTATTTAATTGCTCAGGGCTTGTTAGCTCCGTTTGAGAACGGTATGCCCGTTGATAATAAAATGTTGAAGATGGCTTTGGAAAGATTGAAGCAACTAGCTGCTCATGAAGTTGGTCACACACTCGGGCTGATGCACAATTATGCATCAAGCGTTAATGATCGTGCGAGCGTGATGGATTATCCGCATCCATTGGTAAGACTAAATGCTGCGGGAGAAATTGATTTGAAAAATGCTTATGCTTATGGCATTGGCGAATGGGATAAAGTGGCAATCAATTGGGGTTACCGCGATTTTGGCAATAATGCAGATGAAGATGCGCAATTGAATTCTATATTAACCGATGCGACAAAAAAAGGATTGCAATTTATTAGTGATCGTGATGCTCGAGCAGCAGGTGGTTTGCATCCGCAAGCTCATTTGTGGGACAATGGAACAGATGCTGTTACTGAATTGAAAGAAGTGATGAAGGTGAGAGAAAAAGCGCTCTCTCAATTTGGAGAAAAAAATATTCGCACGGGAACGCCGATGGCAATGTTGGAAGATGTTCTTGTTCCTGCATATTTATTTCATCGCTATCAATTGGAAGCAGTCACGAAAATGGTGGGCGGGATGTATTATACCTACGCATTGAAAGGTGATGGACAAATCGTAACAAAAGCTTTGACAAAAGAAGAACAGACAAGAGCATTGAATGCGGTAATGGATTGTTTGGATCCCAAATTTTTATCAATCCCTGAAAATATTATTAAGCTCATTCCTCCGAGACCTTCAGGTTATGATTATCACAGGGAATTGTTCAATCGCAGAACTGGTCTTTCTTTCGATCCGCTTGCTGCCGCAGAAACGGCTGCAGATTTTCCGTTATCATTTTTGTTCAATACAGAAAGGCTTGATAGAATGGTTCAATACAAAACACAGAACAATGGATTGGGCGCTGATGAAATGATTACAACGCTTATTAATAAAACATGGAAAGCACCACGACAAAAAGGCTTTGATGAATTGATTCAATTGCAAAATGAACAATTGATGCTCACGTATCTTTTATCAGTTTCTGTAAATGATAATGCATCATTCGCTGTAAAAAGTTTTGCTCAAAAAGGTTTGAATGAAATAAAAACATTTACCGAAGCACAATTAAAGGCTGCAATTGATGATACTTACAAAGCACATTTGTTATTAACCATAGAAAGAATGAAAGCACCAGAAAAAGCAAAGCCATTTACACAGCATGAAGCGATGCCACCAGGTGCACCAATTGGTAGTGATTTGGATGAGTGAGAAAACATTAGTCAATATTCTATGACTCCATTGTATTTATTAAATCAAATATTGGATCAAACGAAATGGCGACGCTAAAATTTGAATTATGATACTCTTCATTAATGATTTTATCTCGTATATTTTGCCATACTTTTACGAAAGGAATGGATTGAATTACCATTCCTATTATGCAAATACTTGGTACTTTATCAATCAAAGAAACACTCAAAACTGGACTACCGCTATACCCACCAAAAACTGATGCATCAAGGATTATTGTTTGTTTGAGCATGTGAATATTTGAAACAGTTCCTTTTCTTAATAATGGTTGATTATAATCAAATTGTGGACTCTGTTTCAATCCAATAGATGTCGGATACCCTATAATATAAACCTCTGATGCAACTTCGATTTGATTAAGCTTGATTCTATTTTCGATTTTTATGGCAGGGCTAATTCCAACTCTTGAAATCATTTCGACTCCTGCTCCAAATTTTGTTTTATTAGTTACATTGTTTTTCCCCGCAACTTTTATGATGCAAAAATCAAGACTCGAGTCTGATTTTATCTCACATTTTTCAAAATCAATAGATAAGGTGTTAAACTGATTCGATCTTAAATCACCTGTTGGCTGAGAAAATTCCGCTGTTTTGGCGAAAAGCTTTTCGTCTTGATATATCGCATGTTTAGGCAAGATTAAAAAAAATGTTTCTTCTTTTTTTACAACAAACCCTGATGCTACAGAACCATTGCCCAATTTTATTGAAGCCGCAATACTCATTTCTTTCCATGTTATTTTTTTATCCATAATTCGCTTTTATTGAATACCAATGAATAATTTTTATCCTTGATGACTTTTTTTTACACAGTAAGAAGATGAGACAGCTTTGTAAACTATAGTCCACTCAGATAAATATTCTATCCCGTCACGAAACGATAACCAATTCCTTTGATGGTAATGATTTCCAGCGAAGGCTCATCTTTAAAATAGGATCGGAGTTTTGTGACATACACATCAAGATTGCGACTGTTGAAAAAAGAATCATTCCCCCATAGCAAATTAAGTATGTCTTTTCTGTCAATAATCTTATGCCTGTTCTCATAAAGAATTTTAAGCAGCTCCGATTCACGAAATGAAAGTTTCCTTTCTTCTTTACCATTAACTAATAATTGTCGGGTGAGATGAAAATGATATTTGCCAATTGCAACAATATCAGTAACCTTATTTTGCGCATCATCAACTTTTCTTTTTAATAAATTATGAATGCGCACAATCAATTCTTCCATGCTAAAAGGTTTGCGGATATAATCATTACCGCCAAGCGAAAACCCTTTCACCAAATCCTCTGTTTGTGTTTTTGCTGTTAAAAAAATAATGGGAACTTGTTTATCAACTGTTCTTATTTCATCTGCAATTGCAAATCCATCTTTGTTTGGCAGCATAATATCCAGCACACAGATATCAGGTTTCGTTTTTTGAAATACTTCAAAAACTTTATTACCATCACTTTCCATCATCACATCAAAGCCCCGACTCTCCAGACTTTCACGAACTATCTTGGCAAGAAAAAGTTCATCTTCCACATACAAAATTTTTACTCCGTTCATGATGGTTTCTTTGGGATGCTGATTATAAATTTTGTACCAACACCAACCTCGCTTTCCATTACAATTGTGCCATGATGTTTTTGGATTACCTGCGCTGTATAGCTCAATCCAAGTCCATAACCCTTTGCGTTATGTGTGTCGCCATGTGGTATGCGGAAAAATTTTTCAAATACTTTCTCTTTGTATTCTGGTTCAATGCCAATACCATTGTCTGCTATTTGTAATTCAACACTATCTTGTTTCTCTTCTAACATAATATTTATAATCGGCACTTTTTCTCCATACTTTAATGCATTATCCAACAAATTAAAAACAACACTTTGCAAATTGAGCTGATCGCCTTGTATGTGAAGATTGCCAGATGAGGTAACGGTAACTAATGCTCCTTGTTTTTCAAATTGTAATTTTAATGATCCAACTACTTCATCTACTATTTGTTTCAGATCAACTGATTCATATTTTAATTCTACTTCTTTGTTTTCAAACATAGAAAGCTTCAGCACTTTATCAACAAGAAGATTAAGGCGCTGTAATTCATTCGAAGAAATATCGAGATATTCTTTCGTTCGCATTGGATCATCTATAGCATTAAAATTTTTCAGCGCTTCGATAGCAACAGCGACAGTTGCAACAGGCGTTTTTAATTCGTGCGTGATATTGCTGATGAATTCATTTTTTTGATCAGCAAGTTTTTTTTGTTTTACCAGATTTTTATACAAGACTACAAATGCAATAACCGTGATGCAAAGAAGTAGCATGGAAAAAATGATTGGCAGCACAAGCTTCTTTAATAAATAAGGGATTGTATTACCAAGAATCAATTTATATGTTTTTGGTTTTGCTAATCCTACTGTGACTTCATTAGATGCAGTAGAAATAAAATTGCTGTCTGATTCAAGAACGGAAAAGGGAACATCTGATTTTTGTTTTTGCAAAGCTGCATGATAAGCCGAATCGATCTCTTTCAGCTTCAACGGCTCTTGCAAAGAATCTATTCCATATAAGAATTGTATGACATGATCATCGCGCCTATATGTGGGAGTTGGGTGATTAAACTTAAATGTGTCTTCAGTGCTTTCGTTTATGGAAACAATCATTTTTATTTTCCCTGAAGAATCTTTTTTCAAAGAGTCGCGCAATTTCTGTTTGAGGACATTTATAGTTGAAAATATTTGCTCTTTCTGCGGAAGCTCGCCCAATACGCGTTTGGCGGAACTGTCGCTTTTAAAAAAATAGGTTATCTTTTTATTATGTAGCGAATCGGGTGAAATACCGCTGACCTTTAATTTAACTATCTGCAATTGCTGAATAGTTTCCCGAAAGTTTGATTCTCATTTATCGTGAGTGTATTTTTTTCACGGTCATAATTTTCTTTTAGCCAATAGATGAGGAAGGCTGCAATTCCCAGAATAGAAATCAGCATCAGCAATGGGTCTGGTATCATTCTTCTTCTTCTCATTGGTCAACAAATGTAATTATTCGGATTCGGTATCATCATCCTTTAACCTTTATTAACCTAAATGCAAGGTGGCTTAACTTATGTTGCGCCTGCGCTTTGATAGTTTTGAAATTAAAAGAATAAAATGAAAAAAATAATCATCGCATCATGCGTGATGCTGACAACAGGCATTGCTCATTCTCAGCAAAAATCTGGTAAAGTAATTTATGAAAGGGTGAGCACGTTCATCGCAAGGTTCAACATCAATGGAGTGGAAAACGAATCGCCACAAACAAGAAAAGACAAGTTCGAACTCACATTTGCGAACAACCAATCTTTATGGAAAGCCGCAGAGCAAGAAAATGATGATGCAACAACAACTTCAGATGGAGGAGGTGTACACATAAACATGATTGTGGCCGGAAGCAATGATGTGCTTTATTGCAACTTCGATTCACAAAAGCAAACCGAAAAAAAAGAATTTTTCGATAAAAATTTTATTGTGAATGATACCATCCATTCATTAAAATGGAAGATGACCGGCGAAGCAAAAATTATTTTAAATCATAATTGCATGAAGGCTGTTGCAACAAGGGTAATCACAAAAATGCAGATGACAAACAACAATGGAGCGTTTGAAAAAAAGGAGATACAAGACACTTCTTTTATTATCGCATGGTTTACGAATGAAATTCCTGTGCCTGCAGGGCCTGCTGAATTTCAGGGCCAATTGCCAGGATTGATTTTAGAAATGAATGTTGGGAATAACAAACAAACTTTCATTGCAACCTCAATTTCTGAAAAAGCCGACTTTGCTATTATTAAAGAACCCACAGGAAAAAAACATTATACGCCTGATGAATTCAAAAAGGAAAGAGATAAAATGATGGAAGAAATGCAAAAGAATCAGGGTGGCAACCGGCAATTCAGGAAGGATTAACTAAAAATATTTAATTTAAAATAATAAAGCCTCCGATAAGAAAGGGAGGCTTTATTATTTGTGCACACTGATGTCAGTTATTTAATAATCATTCTCATTCCACCTCCACTTCTTACATTGTTCAATCCCGTTTTGTTCAAGCTATATGTGAAACTGAGCAGAAAGAAACGGCGCAATGTCATCACTCTTGAATCTTCAATATAATTATTATTGGTGTTACGGCTGATGCCAATGTTTTTATCAAGCAGATCGCGCACGCTTAATTTCAATTCACCGCGATTCATTTTCAACATTTGCTTGCTGATGCTCATATTCCACAAAGGCACATTAATATTAAAGCCTGCTGCCCGCTGACTGTTGATCATATAATTAAAATCAGTTGAGAAAAAAAATCGCTTTGGCATTTCCCAATCAAATGAAGCGTCGTAATTCTGTGAAATATATTTTGAGTTTAATGCAGGTTGCAATGAATTTTTTGAATTAAAATAATTTAATCCTGCGCTAAGATCGATATTTATTTTGTCTGTAGGATTTATATCAAACCTAAGCTTTGGTCCAAGCGATAACGTTTTAATATCATTTGCTGACCCATTAATAAATTGTTTTGTTTTAAAAATCCCTCCACTATTGCTTAATTCAACTGTGCCCTTTAGAAAATGAATTGGCATACTGTAACTGATTTCACTATTGAGATTATTAACGCCATTTACATTAATTGGTTTTGTGCGATTAATACCAAGTTGATCAACGCAATCTGCATTCACAATTTTATTTTCTGTGAATTGCATCGTGAAATACATGAAGAAATTTTTGTTTCTATATGGGCTTATTAAATTCAGGTGCCCCATAATGTTGTGATTATATTCCTGCTTCAGATTTGGGTTGCCTATTTTAATATTAAGTGGATTACTATTATCCGCTATAGGTTGTAATTGTGAAACCGATGGCTGGTTTGTTGATGCAGCATAATTCAGTGAAAGCGTTTTGAACTTACTGAAATTATATTGAAACCTTGCGTTGGGCAAAATATTTCTGAATGTTTTGTTGATGGTAGAATCTTTGATCGCATTCGTAGTTGTTCCTTCCAGTATTGCTTGTTGATAAGAAAAGCCAACGGCGAAATTATAATTCTGCCTTTGCGTTCTGATGCGAATGCCACCTGTATAATAAGCGTAAATATTTTCGAAATCATTAGAGAGCGAATCATTCTTCAAATTAAATTTTCCATCAAGTTTATTATAGTCGTTTGTAGTTTTTTCTGAGCTGCTGTTGCTGTAACTTTTACTGACTGTAAATTCAAGCAATGATTTTTTTAAAATAGGTTCTGTATAAACTGCTTTTGCAATATAACCTTGTAAACTTCCGTGTGTGATATTTTGCTGATTCAAAGTATCCTTTCCAAGCA
>CAIYPC010000610.1 GCA_903927975.1 uncultured Bacteroidota bacterium
AATAATATAGAAGCAGAAAAAGAACTCGGCGCGAAAAAAGTTTCTTTTGATGAACTGCTTTCGCAAAGCGATGTACTTTCTGTTCATACGGCGCTAACTGCGGAAACAAAAAATATTTTTGATTACAACGCATTTTCAAAAATGAAGCCTTCATCGATTTTTATTAATACTGCGAGAGGTGGAATTCATAATGAAACCGATCTGATAAAAGCATTGAACGAAAAAAAGATTTGGGGCGCAGGTCTTGATGTCACGAATCCAGAACCAATGTCGTCTGATAATCCTTTATTGTCAATGCCAAGCGTCGCGATATTACCTCATATCGGTTCAGCAACAGAAGAAACACGTGGAGCAATGTCGAGGCTTGCTGCCGAAAATATTATTGCAGCTTCGAAAGGTGAGCGATTGCCGCATTTGGTGAATGAGGAAGTGTACATTGATTAAAAAACATTCATTCGTCTTTGTAAAAAAGATCTATTTATTTGCTAACAATTTTTTCTTAAGCTCATTGTCTTTCCAATTGCCGACTGCATAAACATGGCAGCCGTCACTGGCATCCAACTTATCTAAATCAATAAATGATATATAAACCTTTAGTTTCATTTTGCTGGTGTTCCAATCATGAATATTTCCTCCGTCCTGCCAAACGCGCAATTGACCATCTTTGACTTCCGTTTTGATCTGGCTGAGATATTTTTTATCTCTGGCGCTTACTGCCAAGGATTCTTTATTTCCTTGCGTTAGATAAATATCAAAAGCCTGAGAAACTTTTATTGAATGGAAATCTTTTGCTACTCTGACTTGTGCATTGGAATCGCTAAATTGTTGGGAAAATATTTTATTACAGGCTACTAAAAGAATGACTGCCAAAATTATCTTTTTCATACTTTTAAAGGTGTTTTTTTGTTATACGAATAGACAATACCAAAAGTTACAGATGCAAAAAATTAAATTAATAAAAAGGAATAAGAACATCGCCTTACTGCATAAATCAATTACAATTTATTTTTTCTTGATTATCGCTGTCAGCCCAAGATTATCTGCTCAAAAAATTTCAATTCTCACCAGCGGAACAAAAACTTCCATTCGTGGATTGAGTGTTGTGAGTGATAAAATAATTTGGGCAAGCGGAAGCAATGGAACTGTTGCAAAATCAATTGATGGCGGAAAAACATGGCAATGGATCACTGTAAAAAATTTCGAGAAAAGAGATTTTAGGGATATTGAAGCGTTCGATAAAAACACTGCTATCATTATGGCTATTTCAGAGCCAGCAAATATTTTAAAAACAACCGACGGCGGTAAAACCTGGAAAACAGTTTTCACGGATTCAACCAAAGGAATGTTTTTAGATGCGATGGAATTTTGGAACAGAGATAGCGGCATAGTGCTTGGCGATCCGATCAATGGAAAATTTTTTATCGCACGAAGTTTTGATGGCGGAAACAATTGGCAAAAAATTCCTGTCGATAAATTGCCAACTGCAGATTCTGGCGAAGCATGTTTTGCATCAAGCGGAACAAATGTCAGAAAATTAGATAGACAGGAAGCTTGTTTTATCAGCGGAGGCTTACGGTCAAGATTATTTATTCGTGATCAAAAAATTGATTTACCAATCATTCAAGGGAAGCAAACAACAGGCGCAAATTCAGTTGCTGTTAGCGATAATAAAAAATTAAAAGGCGGTCATCATATCATCGTTGTCGGTGGCGATTTTAGCAACGATACATCTTCAGAAAAAAATTGCGCGATAACAAATGATGCTTGCAAAACATGGATCGTTCCCCTTACTCCTCCTCACGGCTACAGAAGTTGTGTGGAATTTATTGCCCAACAAAAACTAATCTGTTGTGGCACAAGCGGAGTTGATATCAGTAACGATAGCGGAATGAACTGGCAACTTATCTCCAAAGAAAGTTTTCATGTTTGCAGAAAAGCAAAAAAGGGAAAAACTGTTTTTTTAGCTGGAGGTAATGGAAAAATTGCTAAATTAGTTCTATAGAACTTTAAACTTTTATAAATATCATTAGTCTTTAAAATACCCGTTTGTCCCCCTACTCTCGAAAATCAAAAATTTTTAATCCTTAATGAAAAAAGGCATTCTTCAATGAATGCCTTTTTTATTTTTTTAAATTATACCTTTTAAAGGGTACAACTCTCAAACATTTCATTCAGTTGTTTGTAATAATTTTTATCTATCCACATATTGTTAATAATTAAAAGTGCTCAAATACAGATTCAAATTATTAAATTTGAAAAGATTGAATGAGCAACATAAAAAAATCGGTACAACTATTTCGAACCTTAAAAAGATTGAATTGACTGAAACAATAATAAACCTTGAAACGGTTAACCCTATTGAATTCTTCGGTGTTAACAATGGCAAATTAGATATCCTAAAAAAGAAATTTCCTCTCCTAAAAATACTTTCTCGCGGCACTCAGATAAAACTGAGCGGAGCGCCTGAACAAATAGAATCGGCAAAAGAAAAAATCGATTTGCTTGTTCAGTATCTTGAGCGCAATGGCCATGTGAGCGAAAATTATTTTCAGCAGATCCTCGGCGGAGACGATGCAGAAACTATTGATCATTTTGTTGATAAACATCCGAATGATATTTTGGTTTTCGGTCCGAACGGAAAAACTGTGCGTGCGAGAACAGCTAACCAAAAAAAGATGGTCACAGATACCGAGAAGAATGATATTCTTTTCGCGATTGGTCCTGCGGGAACTGGTAAAACATACACAGCGGTTGCATTAGCCGTTCGTGCGTTGAAAAATAAAATGGTGAAGAAAATCATCCTCACCCGTCCTGCTGTTGAAGCTGGCGAAAGCCTTGGTTTTTTGCCCGGAGATCTGAAAGAAAAAATCGATCCGTATTTAAGACCCCTATACGATGCGCTCGATGATATGATCCCTGCCGATAAGCTTGGTTATTATATGACCACTAGAACAATTGAAATTGCTCCGCTTGCTTATATGCGCGGTCGCACGCTCGATAACGCTTTTATTATTTTGGATGAAGCGCAGAATGCAACCGATTTGCAATTGAAAATGTTTTTAACGCGTATTGGGGCGAATGCAAAAGCAATCATCACTGGCGATCTCACTCAAATCGATCTTCCAAAAAATCAGAGAAGCGGCCTTGCAAAAGCATTGTATATATTAAAAGGAATTGATGGTATTGCTCATGTTGAGCTTGACGAAGAAGATGT
>CAIYPC010000611.1 GCA_903927975.1 uncultured Bacteroidota bacterium
CCATTCACCATTGACCATTCCCCGTTCCAAAACAATTTGTATCTTGGAAAACAAATAACAACCCTTACGCCGATATGGAAATAATTATTGTTGTAGCCCTGATTGTTTTTTGGATAATCATCCAGAAAATTCTATCGGGCAATACCAAAGCAGTTGAAAAACTTCGAAATGAAATTTCTTACCTCAGACAAGAAATCACCCAACTCAGCGACCGAATCGAATTCAAACAAACAACGCCAATAAAACCTCCACCACCTGTTGTTAAAGAGGTTGAAGAAAAGAAAATAATAATCCCACCTGTAGAGAAAGTTGTTCCGCCGTCACAGATTGTTCAGGATGAAAAAATTCAAAGACCTGAACCTATTAAGTCAGTCGAAAAAATTCAGGAAGAAAAAATTCCAGAACCAGTATCAGTTGATTCAGAAAATAATTTCAAAGAAACTCCTCCGCCTCCTCAAATTAAGCGTTCATGGTTTGATCAATGGCTGTATGATAATCCTGATATTGAAAAATTCATCGGAGAGAATCTCATCAACAAAATTGGTATTGCCGTGCTTGTGCTTGGCATTGCTTTTTTTGTGAAGTATGCAATCGATCAGGAATGGATCAATAAAGTGGGAAGAGTTTGCATCGGATTATTTTGTGGTGCAATATTAGTAGGTCTAGCGCACAGACTTCGGAAAAATTATCATTCTTTTAGTTCGGTATTAGTCGGGGGCGGTCTTACTGTTTTTTATTTCACCATTGCTTTTGCTTATCATCAATATCATTTAATTGATCAAACGCCTTCATTTGCAATCATGATTGTTATCACGGTTTTCGCTGTGATATTATCTGTGTTGTATGATCGGATTGAACTCGGCATCATCGCAACTATTGGCGGTTTCATCACGCCTTTTTTAGTGAGCAATGGCGAAGGGAATTATGTTGCACTTTTCACTTATGTTGCTATTTTAAATGCAGGGTTGATTGTTCTGGCTTATTATAAAAGATGGCGTGTGCTGAATTTTCTTGCTTTTATTTTCACTCAGATTATTTATGTAGGATGGATTGTTAGTAAAATCGGCGACAAGAATTTTCCTTACCAAAACACATTTGTTTTTGGCGCTGTATTTTATTTGATGTTTGTTGTTATGAATGTGATCCATCATGTGAGCAGGAACAGCAAACTCAAAGCATTTGATTTTATCATTCTGTTATCAGTAAATCTATTCTTTTATGTCTCAGGTTTGTATTTGCTGGATCAATTGAACAATGGAATGTGTAATGGATTGTTCACTGCATCGCTCGGTATCATCAATCTGGTTCTTGCATATCTGTTTTTCAAAAAATCAAAAGCTGATAAAAATTTTATTTATCTGCTCATTGCCATTACGCTCACATTTATTTCGCTCACAGCGCCTGTTCAGTTGAAAGGAAAACGTATTACGTTGTTTTGGTCCGCGGAAATTGTGGTGCTGTTATGGTTGTATCAAAAGTCATTTATCAAACTATTCAAAATTGCTTTTTTATTGGTAACAGGTTTGATGCTGGTGAGTCTTGTTTGGGATTGGATAGAAATATATGGCAATGGAAATAGTCTTTTTTCTATTATCGCAAACAGAGGATTTATCACTGGCATTTTTTCAGCTTCAGCAATGTTGGCATGCTATTACTTGTTGCGCAAAGAAGCCGATACTTATTTTATTGGCAGCTATACTAATAAAATGGCAAGAAGATTTTATTCTACTTTTTCCATTGTATTATTTTTTATTGCAGGGGCCCTTGAAGTTTATAACCAATTCAGTAAAAGGTTTGCCAGCACAGGGTTTGAATATGTTTATCTGCAATTGTATGTAGCTGCATTTGTACTTATTTTATTTTTCATGCTTCAAAAATTAAAGTCAAGTATTGATTCTTCTGTGTTGCTATTATTGCCTTTTATAACCTTTGTTTTATATCTATTTAACTTAGACAATACCTACACTACAGAAATTCATTTGTTGACAACTAATACCAACAGAGGATATTTTACGGCGAATTGGATAAGCGTGATTTTGTTTTTGATATTAATCCTGAATGTTATTCAATATGTAAGAAAAAATAAAGAAGCGCTTGCAAAAGCGTTGGCAGTATATTCATGGATAATTTCTGCAGCGATTATTACAACGCTCAGCTTCGAGATTATGCATTTGTTTGTATGGCTGAATTATTCCAATGTTGAATCGCTGCCAAAAATTGAATTGATGTATAGCAAAGCTGGCTTGAGCATTGTGTGGGGAATATCTTCATTCGTTATTATGTGGCTCGGTATGCAAAACAGATTTAAACCGTTAAGGATAATTGCGCTTGTCATGTTTGGCATCACACTTATTAAATTATTTGCGTTTGATATCAGCAATATTGCGCCCGCAGGTAAAATCATCGCATTCATTTTGCTTGGCGTGTTATTGCTCATCATTTCGTTTATGTATCAGCGACTGAAAAAAATCATTATTGATGATGTCAAGAATTCATAATCATATTCTTTGGATATTATGCTTCTGCTCTTTTGTTGCAAATGCACAATCTTTCAAAAGCAAAGCTGCTATTGAACCTGTTTCGCAAACAGGTTTTTACGCTATTTCTATAACGCCAGAATTGAGCAGCTACTTAAAATCTGATTTTAGAGATTTGCGCATTTTAGATGAAAAAGAAAATGCTGTTCCTTATATTGTAAGAAGCAATCTTCCATTCATAAAACCTGCTTCATATAAGCTTTTCAAAATAATTTCAAATGAATTGGCTGATAGCGGAAGAAGTACTATAATCATTGAGAATCCGGATAAAGAAAAGATCAATGATTTTTTTCTGAAGATTAAAAACGCCTCTGTCAGCAGAACAATTGATCTAAGTGGCAGCGATGATAAATCGCATTGGTTCTCGATAACAGAAAACATTTATCTGGAAAAGAAATTTGTTACTGATGATGATAGCTACATGGAGAATATTGATTTTCCATTAAGCTCTTATCATTATTTCAGGCTTACTATTTATAACGGTAAGAATGACCCTTTGAATATTATTTCAGCAGGGAGATATATCGGTGAAGAACAAAAAACAATTTCACCGATTATAGAAAATCCATTGTTGAAGTTTTCACAAAAAGACAGCAACCATGTTTCTTATATCACTTTGTTTAACCCAAATCTTTATCATGTAGGTTTTGTTTCAATGCACCTGAAAGCCCCAAAATTTTTTAAGCGGGATGTTGAGATGATTGCATCTGGCGAAACGCTCGGCAATTTTATTATCTCATCCGATTCAGTGTTTCAATTCAATCTTCCTGTGTTCAAAGATTCCCTTTTTGAAATTAGGATAAACAATGAGGATAATCCGCCGCTAGTTGTTGCATCTGTTTCAACAGGACAGGAACCCAAAAAAGTGATTGCATATTTAGAAGCTGGTGTTCATTATATTTTGCAATTGAATAATGATAGCGTTGCTGCTCCTCATTATGATCTCCAAAGTTTCGCGGATAGTATTTCGTCCAATGTGCCGGAAGTAAAATTATCAAACATTGAAAATCTATTAACGCCAACAGCTCCTGTCTCTAATAATTTTTTTAAACAAGCATGGGTTTGGCCCGTTATCATTTTTGTTTTGATATTGCTTGTTTTATTTACGCTAAGACTTTCGAAAGAAGTGGAGAAAAAAAATTGAGCTAATTGCTCCTGGCCCATTTCATAAAACCGATTTTCCCTTTACGAAAGAATGGCATTATATAAGTATCCTTATCAATCCTTCGCGCCCAGAATATTAAATATCCATTTCTTGGGTCGACCTGCAAATCGCTTTCTTCAATATGGTTTTTAGAAATTTTATAATGCTTAATACCACTCATGTTGTGAGGGAATAGTTGATGAGAAAACATGTCTATACCGTTATCCTGAATAGAATAGAAAGCACCGTAAGGGAAAACCACTGAGCCCTTAAGATTTATAAGGATAAGCGTATCATACAACAGATTCATAGACTCATCAACCTGGGTTATTCGCAAGACCTGGTCATTATACCATTCCCGGTATGCGCCTTCATATTTTGAATAAAACGTTTCAGAAAATGCGCCAATGCTGATCAAAAAAAGCTGCTTATTTATAATGAAAATCTCTTGAGGGTTAAACAGTGCCTTAATATTGGAATCAGGCAAATTTGATTTAATAAATTTAGCGCCTCCTGATAATTCATTAAGATTTGAATCCAGCTTCACTAAAAAAATAGAGTTAGAAGAATCTCTGGATTCAGAAAATCGTTTTCTTGATGCACATACCCATAATGTTCCAGTACTGTCTAATACAATTTTCGGAGAACCAAAATCAAATTTTGAAGAGCTGTACCTCATCTCTTTTGAAGCTATCGTATCGGGCGGATAATGTTTCTTGCTAATGATCATTACCGTCTCAGTAATATCTTTGTTTTTGTGGAATAATGATTGAGCTTGGTCCGTATTATTATCCGAATTGACTTGCCTTGTTTTGACAGTATACATCCAATTCGCAAGCCCGGTTACTGCGCTATCAAAAGAAGTATAATTAACTGTAAGCGCTTTTTGTGTAAATTCCTTTAGATGAATCGTAGAATCTGTAATTGATCCATTTTCGTCAATTTTTAAAATTTGCTGTCTGATAAGGAACCTAGAATTATAAAAATCTATCTTGGCATAATAAAATGCGCCAAATGGTGCAAAAGTTATTTTCACATCATGTGCTGTGGGTTCGTTTATCATTAATCTTTTTTCA
>CAIYPC010000612.1 GCA_903927975.1 uncultured Bacteroidota bacterium
AAAGAACTGCAAAATCAAAAACTTGTTCAGAACAATTTGGATAGTGAATATGCCATGCTGCAGCAAAAGGGTTTGTTGAGTGCCATTATTGCAAATGCGACCGGCAAAAAACCTTTCATTCCAAAGCCTGATATTAACTCCCTTCCATATCAAAACATAAATGATACGACTCCATTTCGCAGAGAGTTGATCAGTTTCACAAAAGAACATCAGCAAGATTCAGTTGCGCTAACCATAAAAGATGAATGGCAAAAAAAACCAGGGAAGCTAATTGCCATGCAGCAAACGTTGTCATTCTTTCGCACACATCCACAGAAAATAATCACTGGAGATGGAATGGGTTGCTTCTCTTCAAAATTAGCATTCCGTGCCACTGCATTAAATCTTTCAGGAGGTTACCCAAAAACTTTTGCGTATATTAATAATGATTTTGCTGAAAATCATTTGGCTGTGTTTTTGTATTTCTTTACCAAGCAAAAGGAACTTCATTCTGTAACCAACACTCCAGATTCTGTGTATAATCAAATGCTCGGAGAATATGGACTGGCGGGCATTGCAGCACTTCTAATTTTCTATGTTGGATTTTTTATTAAGCGCACAAAAAATCTTATCGAAGCATTTCCTTTTTTATTTATCTTATTAAGCGCATTTGCATTTGGCTATTGGTTTGAACAATTATCAATTGTTCCTTTTTTTGAATTGATGATGTTTCTGAGCATAAGAGATTCGAACCTGAAAATTGCAGCATGACAAATAATGTATCCATAACTGTTTTGATGCCTGCATATAATGCTCAAAATTATATTGGTGAAGCAATTCACTCTGTATTGCAACAAACATATACTCACTTTGAATTATTGATCATTAATGATGGGTCAACTGATGGAACAAAAAATATCATCAACAGTTTTGACGATGAAAGAATTGTGCTGATAAACAAAAATCATGAAGGCGTTTCTGCTGCATTGAACTATGGGTTGATGCATGCAAAGGGAAAATATATTGCCCGTTTTGATGCTGACGATGTTTGTGTTTCGGATAGATTACAAAATCAAATTGTTTTTTTAGAATCGCATCCTGAATATGTGCTGACAGGAAGTGATGCAGAATATATGCTTGAAAACGGCGAGTTTCTTTTCAGCTTCAAATGCATTGCGCACGAGTATGATGAAATATTTAGAAAATTATATTTCTATTGTCCTTTCATTCATTCGAGTGTTATGTACAGAAAAGATACAGTGATTGAAGCAGGAGGTTATTCTGAACACGCACATCATTTTGAAGATTATTTTTTGTGGACGCAATTAGCAAAAAAAGGAAAGCTGCATAATATCCCGAAACCGTTGATCAAAGTGAGATTTAACGCAGCTTCTGTGACCATTGATGAAAAATGGCGGGGAAATAAATTCCGAAATCTAAAAAGAAAAATTATTCACCGAGGAAGCATCACTCCACAAGAAGGAGAACAATTACTTACAATCATTAAAGAACAAAACAGTGAGGAAATAAAAAAGGCTGCATACTATGCGCTGTGCGGAAAAAAATTTCTTGCAAACAATTACCAACCAGAAAAAGCACGCAAGCAAATAAGAGAAGCAATAAATATCTTACCGCTAAGAGTTGACAATTATGCATTATTAATGGCGAGTTATTTACCAGAAAAAATTATCAGATGGCTGCATAAACTAAGTCCTAATAGGCTCTAAATAAAATGAAAGTCGCATTGATAACAAGGTCAACTTTATACTCTGCTCCCGGCGGCGACAGCATTCAGGTAATGGAAACTGCGCGGCAATTAAACATAAACGGGGTATCTGCCGATATAAAATTAGCATTTGAAATTATTGACTATAGCAAATACGACTTGCTTCATTTCTTTAACATCACCAGACCAGCAGATATGCTGGATCACATTCATAAATCTCAAAAACCTTTTGTGGTTTCCACAAATTTTGTTGACTATAGCAATTATGACAAGCATCAGCGCAAAGGTTTATCAGGATTTGTTTTTAGCAAGATGTCCTCTGACAAGGTTGAATATGCAAAGACGATGTTGAGATACATCATGAAAAAAGATAAGCTCATATCAGCGTCTTACATCTTGAAAGGTCAACGGAAATCAATAACCGAAATATTGAGCAGAGCAAAATCATTATTGCCAAATTCAGAATTAGAATATGCAGCAATAAAAAATTCATATAAGGTACACCCAAAATACACAGTCGTTCCAAATGGTATTAGCAAAGAATTATTTCAGGATAATAATAAAACTGAAAAAAATCCATTTATGGTTGTGTGTGCTGCGCGGATTGAAGGGCTAAAAAATCAGCTCAACTTGATAAAAGCGCTCAACAATAGTGTCTATCAATTATTCATTATTGGAAATCCTGCGCCAAATCAAATTTCATATTATCAAGAATGCAAAAAGTTTGCAGCTTCTAATATCAGTTTCATTGATCATTTACCGCAAGAAGAATTATTGAATTACTATAAAAAAGCAAAAGTTCATATTCTGCCAAGTTGGTTTGAAACAACAGGATTAAGTTCTTTAGAAGCAGCAGCAATGGGCTGCAATATTGTTATCACAGATTGCGGATATACAAAAGAATATTTTGGTGAAGATGCTATTTATTGCAATCCAGAATCACTAGAAAGTATTTTCAATGCAGTAGCAGATGCAAGCAAACAAACCCAGAATGGAATTTTACAAAAAACAATTCTTTCCCATTATACCTGGGAGCAAGCTGCATTGCAAACTATAAAAGCATATAAACAGGCGCTAGAAAATTAATGCATTTAAAAATCGGCATATTGAGCACTAGAGGAATTCCTAATCGCTACGGCGGGTTTGAGCAGTTGGCAGAATATCTTTCTCGAGGACTGGCGCAAAAAGGTCACGAGGTGATTGTTTATAACTCACATCGACATCCGTATAAAGAAAAAGAATGGAATGATGTTTCAATCATCCATCGTTATGATCCTGAAAATAAAATCGGCAGCGCAGGTCAGTTTATTTATGATTTGAATTGCGTGTTAGACGCAAGAAAACGAAATTTCGATGTGCTGCTGATACTTGGCTACACAAGCATTTCAGTTTGGAGGAAATTTTTTCCTAAAAAAAGCATTATCATTTTTAATATGGACGGGTTTGAATGGAAACGAGATAAATATTCTGATGTCGCGAAAAAATTTCTATTAAGAGCAGAAAAGCTTGCCATAAAATCTGGCGACTATTTTATTTCAGATTCCACAATCATTCAAAATTATCTCAAAAAAAAATATAACGCAGCCAGCGAATACATTGCTTATGGAGCCGATATAAGAAATGATGAAGATGAAAGTGTGTTGAATTTATATCGTGTTAAAAAATATAATTACTATTTAATTGTTGCGAGAATCGAGCCTGAAAATAATATCGAAATGATTTTGGATGGCTTCGCCGCAAGCAATGCAAAAAAGAAAATAATTGTGCTAGGAAATGTTTCAAATAAATTCGGCAAGCATCTCATCAAAAAATTTAGCAATGATGAACGCATTCAATTTCCGGGCGCAATGTATGACAAGCATATAAAGCATTCTCTTTGCTGCTTTAGTGAAATATATTTTCATGGTCATAGCACGGGCGGAACAAACCCTTCCTTGCTTGAAGCAATGGCAAGCAAAGCAATGATTGCAGCGCACAAAAATGATTTCAACAAAGAAGTGTTGGCAGAAAATACTCTGTATTTTTCAAACGCAAATGAAATCAAAAACATCATTGAAAATAACAGACAGGAAAATGCCGAACAAATGATTGAAAATAATTTAACTAAAGTTCAAGCTCATTATAATTGGGATGGAATTATTAATCATTACGAAAAGTTTATTGTTGACTGTAACAATTATAAAAAAAGTTGAAAGAAATTTTTATCATAAAAGATAATCTTGCAAACAAAATCAGCTATTATCATTTGTTGGCATTTTTAATATTGCTCCCATTTGATATGTTTTATACAGAACTGACATTGATCAGTCTTCTCATACATACATTTATCAATCTAAAAAAAGAACAAATCCCATCCATCAAGAAGCCATTTTTTATTTTAAGTTCTGTGTATCTGTTAACTATTATCTGTAGCATTTACTCTGTAGATATGCAACAAGCTTACAAGGATTTTGGAAAACAATTAGCAATTTTATTATTCCCATTTATATTTTCTGTTACATCATTAAATATTGAAAACTATAAGCTGCGATTGCTAAAAGCGTTTGTAGCAACATGCGTTCTAACAAATCTATATTTATATATTGATGCTTTTCGTATTATTCTATACAACAAACTGCCTTTTACTTTTATACTCAATCCCGCATTCACCAATCATAATTTTTCATCACCTATTGAATTGCATGCTACTTATTTCTCCATGTACATTGCATTAGCCTTAATGGTTTTGCTGTATCTCTTTATAAAATCATCGAAAATTTCACATCGCATTTTTCATGGAGCTTGCATCGTGGTATTATTGCTGTCGCTCATTCAACTCTCATCAAGAGCAGTGATTATTGCAACTTTATTAATAATCAATTTGGGGCTGCCTTTTTTTTTATTACAAAAAACGGTGAGAAGAAATTTTATTATTTGTTCGCTGATATTATCAGCACTCGCTATTCTATCAGTAACGGCAATTGATTCATTCAAAAAAAGATTTGTAACTGAGCTAAAACAAGATTTACAAAAACCAGAAAATGGTTTTCAAATTTTTGAATCAAGAGCTTCAAGATGGAAAATTGCATGGCAGCTTATTGGTCATTCTCCTGTAATCGGCTATGGTTCTGGTTCTGAGGGAAAAATATTAAAGGAAAAATATTATCAAAACAGAATGTATGTGTCCTATCTTAATGAGCTGAATGCGCATAATGAATACCTAAGCATCATGCTTAAATCCGGAGTAATAGGATTGATTGTTTATTTATATCTTTTGACAACGGGCTTTATTAATTCATTTCGTAAAAACGATTTCTTCTTTGCCAGTTTTTTAACAATCATTATAGTTGTTTCTGTTTCTGAAAATATTCTTGATACAAATAAAGGCATATTCTTTTTCAGTTTTTTCTTTTCATTTTTTGCGTGGCCCATTTCAAAATACAAGCTGATTAGTTTTCCATTTACAAAATATAAGAAGATTCCTATTCAGAATAAAAATGAAATTATTCTTGAACGAAAACAGTAATCTATTAGGAAGCTGAGGATGATTTGCTAATGAAAATAAATATCACTTGATCAACACGAAGGATTTCTGCATGAAAACATACAACCCCTGCGGGGTTGATTACACTATATCTCGACATTCCCAGAGCTTCGCACGGGGCTATTCATATCTCGCCCCTTCAGGGCTACGCCTTCTTTCTTTTTGGTTTGCTGATTGCCTAAAGTCCGAAGGACTTCAATCTGAATAACCCCGGATGAAATCCGGGGCAATAACAATATTATAAAACATACAACCCCACAGGGGTTGAACAAACTACATCATGACATTCCCCGAGCTTCGCACGGGATTAATCATATTTCGCCCCTTTAGGGCCTTATGCAAAAAAAATAATGCTGCTGATCTCTAAATCAAGAATCAGCAAAAACCATCTTGGTTTTTTGCAACTGATACCATTTTGAATGTTTCATAAAAACAGAACGCGCAGTTTCAATAGAAATGATAAGACCATAATAACCATCCAAAAAACCAAGTCGCAAAAAATATCCATGAAAAAATTCCCACGGCGGGTTCACAAATATTTTAAACAAGCTTGTTTTTTTTCCTGCCCTGAACATTGATTCCGCATATATAGAAGTCAGGAATTCCCTTTTCTCTTTGCAGCACTCAATCGAATCATAAGAATAATGAAGGATGTTACCTTGCAAATGTTTTATCTCAACAGGTTTTGTGAGCAGCACTTTGTCATGCGGATTGATGCCGCCCCAAATTGCAATTCGTCTGTCAAACAATCGCAGTTTTTTATCGGGATACCAAAGACCGTGCGTGATGCGCTTGCCACAGAAATAAGCGCATCGATTCATTGTGAATGCCTGATTTGTAGAATTGTTCTCCTTTAATTTCAAAATGCAATCAATAAGCATTGAATCTAGTCTTTCGTCAGCATCAATGCTAAAAATAAAATCATGCGCTGCGAATTGAACCGCTAAATTTTTTTGCTCAATGTGGCCACGAAATTTTTCTTGCTTCACAATTGCTCCTTTCGTTAAAGCAATTTCAACAGTAGCATCAGAAGAAAAAGAATCCAGCACAATAATTTCATCGGCTATTGGCTTAACAGAATCTATACACTCAGAAATATTCTTCTCTTCATTTTTCGTTATGATGGTAACAGATATTTTCATCATCTCATTTTAAGCACTAAAAAAAATACATCAGCAAAAATCCAACACGTTGCGTGATGGTGATATAAAGTATCCTGGTATCGAGCCAGAAATTTGTATTGCGTACATAGAAAGCGTCCCACTGATAGCGACGGAAAATATTTTCAAAATTTGGTGTGGGGCCGTGAAAACCCTTCACCTGAGCCATTCCCGTAAGCCCTGGTCTAACCATATTCCTGAATTTATATTCGGGCACTACTATAGAAAATTTGCAACACTCACTGAGCATGTGAGGGCGAGGGCCAATGATACTCATGTCACCAAGCAGCACGTTAAGAAATTGCGGAAACTCATCAATATTTGTTTTACGTAGGAATTTTCCAAAGCGGGTTATCCTTTCGTCACTATCCGATGCCTGCATAAAATCGGCACTCGAATTCACAATCATTGTCCGGAATTTGAAGCACGTGAATATTTTGCAACCGCGACCAACACGTTTCTGAAGAAAGAAAACAGGACCACGCGAATTTAGCTTTATGATCAGCGCAACAATTGGCGCAAGCCAGCTCATCACAATAATGAGAAAAATAAGGGAGATAACTATATCAAAAAACCTTTTGAAGAAATAGAATATTCTCTTTTCGTCAATATAAGATCTGAATTTCTTTCGTTCATCAATTATTTCACCGTCCATCAAAAAATGACCAATAAGGTTCGTATTTTTTATCATGTATCCTGCTTTTGAAAATCCCCAATTTATGAGCTAAAGCAACCTTTGTTTATCAATCATAGTTTCTATAAATACAAACGCCACATTATTTTGTGTAGTTGCCTCCAAGTGTTTTTTCATACTACGATTAACGAATGAATTATTTAACGAAAACGCTTTTGGATTTTAGAACAGAATTAATATTGATCGCATATAAAAAAATGTCAAATTGAATAACCCTTACAATGACAACTGAACGCTGAAATTTCATTCACTTTGCAACGATTATCATTTGAAAAAAGAAAATAGCATATTAAAAGTGCTGGCTTACTTCAACCAGTTTAATTATCCCCTGACAAAAGAAGAAATTGTTTTTTTTCTTGACCAGAAAATAAACTCTGCTGATTTATCCGGCACATTAAAAAATCTGAAAGATTGGCGCATCATATTCCAAGCAGGAAAATTTTACTCCTTGCAAGATGAACCTGCATTGTATGAAAGACGGTTGAAGGGTAATATGCGTGCTTTGCCATTGCTTGAAAAAGCAAATAAGATTTCAAAATTCCTTTTCAAATTTCCTTTCGTTGAGGGCATTTTTATTTCAGGATCGCTTTCAAAAAATTTTGCAAGCGAAGATGCAGACATAGATTTTTTTATTATCACAAAAGAGAACAGGCTTTGGATAGCAAGAACATTTATGCATATATTTAAAAAACTTACTTTTCTATTTGGCAAAGAACATCTGTTCTGTATGAACTATTATATTGACAAAGAAGCATTACAAATTGAAGAGCAAAATGAATTCACGGCAACAGAAATTTTCACTTTAGTCCCAGCGAGTGGGAACAATACGGTTGTGGAATTTTACAGAGCTAATGATTGGACAAGCATTTACTATCCCAATTATCCATTAAAAAAAATTGAGCCCACAAATAAACCAGGGGATAGCTTTATTAAAAAAATCGTTGAATCATTATTCCAAAACCGCTTGGGCAATTGGCTTGATGATTATCTGATGAAACTGACAAGCAACAGATGGAAAGAAAAAGAAAATAAAAATCAGACAAACAAAAGCGGCAGAAGAATCGGGTTAAGAGCAGACAAACATTTTTGCAAACCAAACCCAGAGTTTTTTCAGAGAAAATTATTGAACAGATATTTTACTGAGTTAAACGATATAACAAAAAAGCTTGAAAAAATTAACGAAGCAGAAAAATCAGCTTTTCTTAATTAGAGAAATAATATAATAATCCCCAATATATTTCCACGGCCAAGAAGACTTTAATTTATTTTCTCTTCTTTTTAAAAATTTATAAAGCGTTGGATGTTTTTCAGCAAAGCCTTTTATGTAAGAAGGCGGAACGATGGTGCAAAGTCCTTCCAACTCACTCACGTCAAAAGAATTTTTCATTGCATTAATAACAAATGAGGGATTATAATACCAACACTTAAAATAAACCCCTTCAACGTGAGAACTTGTGCCTTTGCTTTTAAAAAATCTTCTGAAAGCTGTTTTGAATTTTCCTTTGAATAAAAGCAAGGTTTCAATCAGGCAAAATTTTGGAAGCAAAACCATTATAACCACTCCGTGAGATTTTAATAATGGAGAGAATGAATCAAGAACTTTTCTTAAATCACCGGTGCAATTCAATCCTGCAAAATTTGAAAAAATAAGATCATAAGGTCCATCGCTTTTTAAATTCTCTAATTCTGTGAAAGAACAAATTTCTGTGCTAACATTATTGCTCAAATTCAATCGCTCCACTTTTTTTATAAGCTCTTGTTGCATACCATCTGAAATATCAGTCGCATGAACATGATGTCCCTCTCTTGCAAAATAAATCGCATCTTCGCCCGTGCCTGCATTCAGTTCTAGAATATTACTATTGGGTTTTATAAATCTCTCAACATGCGCACGAACCCTCTCTCTTTTATATTGAATGATTGCATCTGAAGCATATAGCTCATCAAATATTACCGATTGCTTATTGAATGCTTTTGCTGCTAAAGTTTCATTAATATTTTGAGCTATTTCAGCCATGCTTACATTTTTTCAATTGCATTTAATTTTTGTTTTGCAATAAACGCCGCAGGGATATAATATATGGATGAAACCATTTTCTTTAATGCATTAAAATTTAAAGAAGATGGATGAGAAAATATTTTTTTGATGCTTTCAAAAGCAAGATGTTTTCTATAATCCTTATGCACATAGCGATGCAACTGTTTATAAAACGAAGAAGAAAAAGTATTTCTGAACATTAACTGCAGCTCGTCAGAATCAGACCAGTTTGATTTCTCTTTTAATTGCTCTTTCACTTTTTCATAAAAAACTGTGCCCGGCAATGGATAAGAAACTGAAATGCCAATGCTGTGTGGAAGTAATTGATTAATCATTCTGATTGTTTTTTGGATATCTTCTTTTGTTTCGCCCGGATAACCAAACTGAATAAAGAATGATGGCTTGATATTATTTGCCTTCAGCAATTTTGCAGAAGCATAAATCTGTTCCACTTTTGTTCCCTTATCCATCGCATCCAAAATTTTTTGCGAACCACTTTCTGCTCCCATCCATATATTATCACAGCCTGCACGTGCAAGATCTTTGATATAATTTTCCTGCAATAATAAATCAGCTCTTGCCTGAATTTTAAATTTGAATTGAAGGTTTTCTTTTTTAACAAGCGTTGCAAATTCATTTACCCATCCAGGTTTCAATCCAAAAATATCATCACAGAACCAGATATGATCAAAATGAAATCTATCTTTCGTCCATTTCAATTCATCAACTACATTCTGCGGCGATCGTGAGTTGTAGCGATTTCCATAAATTGGTTTGGCGCACCAATTACATTTAAACGGACAACCTCTTGTAGTTGCAATGTTCATAGAAAAATAGCCCGAACTTTTCATCCACATTTGACGATAAGGTTCCATATCAATAATATCCCAAGCAGGAAAAGGAAGCTCATCCAAATTCTTCATCACATTTCGCCTAACAGTTTTTATCACGCAATTACTCTGCGTGAATGCCAATCCTTGTATCTGTGAAAAATCATTTTCGTTATTACTAATTGCAGTTGTCAGTTCTAGTAAAGTCAGTTCTGCTTCGCCGAGCAAAATAAAATCCGCGCCTTCCTGTAAATATTTTTCAAAATGATCGGTGGAATCTGAACTTGAAACAATTACTGTGCATCCATAATCCCTTGCAAGTTTGCACATTTTGAATGCAGCCTCTCGCATGTTGGTAAGGCACATTTTTGTGAGATAATTAAACCCATCGTCATAAATCACAAAAAAATCCGGCTTGTATTTTTGAATATATAAAAGTGCAGCATCAGGGCTTTCTTCAAACATGGTATCAAACAACGAAAGATTGAAACCATTTTTTCTCATCAGCGATGCCGCATACAAAGTTCCAAGCGGTGCATAAGGTTGTGCCGTTTCCCATTGCTTCGGATCGAAACGCAAAAAGTATGAATGAGTGAAAAGAATATTTTTCATTTTATTTCTTTTGCAGCTATATAATCAGATTTTCTCCGCGTTACTTCATAGATGTAATAATCGGGTTTTATAATGCCATTTTTGAAATTGCTCAATTCCTTAAATTGAAATTCAGAGCTGTCGCAGCGAATTTGTTTATCGGTCATTGATCTAATGGAAACCAACAAAAAACTATCTTGTGCATTCGCATAAGTGGACTTCTGCAACTGTGGCGCCAAAGGACCCATGGAAAATTCAAACCAAGATTTTTTCCAATAACAATAACTTCCAATCTGATCAATATTCAAATAAAAAACCTGCTTGCCAAGATAAGCACTCACCGCAGGACCAGCACCATATCCATCCATTACAATCATTTTTTTATCTGCTTGATTTGCTTTTATACAATCCACCACATTTTTCGCCTCAGTAAATGGACGGGAAATATCAGTTACATAACAATACGCACCTGCATAAATATGACAGGCAAGCAACACATAAAAAAAAGCATAAAATAACTTTGACACTAAAGCTCCCTGTTGAATTTTTTCAATAGAAAAAATATTGATTGAATCATTGCCCGCCAACCACGCCGCCGCAATGAAAAAAATAAAAGCCATTCCGAAATATCTTGCAGCCCAGCTTTGAGAAAGCACCAAAAAACTGAATACTAAAAAAATACTACAAGTAAAAAAAAGCATGGCTGGCTTAGCTTTCCGAAGAAGCAAAAAGGGATAAGTAACCAACCACAGCGCTAAAAAAAATTGTAGTAAAGGAGGAAATTTGTTG
>CAIYPC010000613.1 GCA_903927975.1 uncultured Bacteroidota bacterium
TGCAATGGGGCGATGAAGGAAAAGGAAAAATTGTTGATTTTTTTGCCCCGCAATATGATGTCATCGCCCGTTTTCAAGGCGGCCCAAATGCTGGGCACACTTTATATGTGAACGGAAAAAAAGTTGTGCTTCATCAAATTCCATCGGGCATTTTTCATGATCATGCCACTAATTTAATAGGAAACGGAGTGGTGCTGGATCCTGTAACTTTTAAAAGAGAATGCGAATCAGTTGCGTCCTTCGGCGTTGATTATAAGAAAAATCTTTTCATCTCTCAGAGAACACATCTAATCGTTCCAACGCATAGGGCTTTGGACAAAGCTTCAGAGGCATTGAAAGGAAACGAAAAAATCGGTTCCACGTTAAAAGGCATAGGGCCTGCGTATATGGACAAGACTGGAAGGAACGGCTTGCGCATTGGCGATCTGCTCGATAAAAATTTCACCACAGAATATATTAAGCTTCGCCTTAAACATCAGCGTTTGCTGGATGGCATGAATTTTCATGAAGACATTTCTGCATGGGAAGAAGAATTTTTTGAAGCGATTGATTTTATTCGCCAGTTCAAAATTGTGAATGGGGAATATTTTATCAATGATAAAATAAAGCAAGGAAAAAAAGTATTGGCAGAAGGCGCACAGGGAAGCATGCTTGATGTTGATTTCGGAACTTTTCCTTTTGTTACTTCTTCCAACACTATTTCTGCGGGAGTTTGCACAGGCCTTGGTGTTGCACCACAACAAATTAAAGATGTCATAGGAGTGAGTAAAGCCTATTGTACCAGAGTAGGCAGTGGTCCTTTTCCTACCGAGCTGCACGATGAAACGGGTGAAGAATTGAGAAAAATTGGGAATGAATTTGGTGCTACAACAGGTCGCCCACGTCGTTGCGGTTGGATCGATCTGGTTGCGCTAAAATTTGCTTGCATGATTAATGGTGTAACAAAAATTGTGATGACAAAAGCCGATGTGCTCGATGCTTTTGAAAAACTGGATGTTTGTACAGAATACAATATAAATGGTCAACCTTCATCTGAAATACCTTTCCAAATGAACCGTGTTGATATTAAGCCAATCTTAAAATCATTTGCTGGCTGGAAAACTGATATCACTTCTTTAAAAGATTATAATAAGGTGCCATCACAGATGAAAGAATACATCCAATTTATCAATCAATTTTTAGGGGTTGACATAGCTTATATATCAAATGGGCCTGGTCGGGATCAGTTGATTGAAAATTTATAAAACACAATTCCGGTTTTTTCAAAAAATATTGAAAAAAAATTTGGCTAATTAAAAACTTCGCTGAAATTTTACAGTAATAATCTATTCAGGATATGACATCAAAATCTGATAAGGACAAAAAAGTTCCAAAGAAATCTGCACCTGCAAAGGAAACAACCAAGCCATCTTCTAAATCAAAAAAAGAAGAGGATGACGATTTAGATGATGAGGAAGATTTAGATGAGCCCAAAGCTCCTGCTAAAAAAGGTGCTAAAGCATCTTCTAAATCAAAAAAGGAAGAGGACGAAGATGATGATGACGATGTTGGTGATGATGCCGAGGAAACCGACGATTGGAACAAAGCTGAAGATGACGAAAACTGGGATCCGGATTTCGATGAGTTTGATGTGCCAAAGTCGAAGACCAAAAAGAGTGCTTCTAGTGGTGGATCAGGTGCTGGTAAAAAAGCAGCGAAGGGCGATGATGATTTGGGTCTTGATGATGATTTCAAAGACCTCGATCTTTTTGACGAAGGTGGTGAAGAAGAAGACGATGATTTTTAATTCTTAGAAATCTATAATAAAATAAAATGCCAATCAATTTGATTGGCATTTTTATTTTATAAGAATTTTTTATTTCCTGTTTGTTGCAACAGCAACGGATATTTTTTGATTTGTGCTGTCTGTCATTTCAGAATTTCCAGCCAATAACAATTGAACAGATTCATTCAGGATCTGATATTTATTAGCCAAAAAAAGATTCATCTTATCTGCGGGCAATTTAAGATCATAGGTATTATTAGGACTTGCCATCACCTTATCAAAGTAAGGGTTATATCTATCGAACTCAGCAATATCTATTAAAACATTTTTTGCTATAATGCCTGAACAATATTTGCCCGAAATGGAAATTGTTTTTGAATTGTTTAATTCATCCTGGCTTAAATTTCTACTGAATACATACATGGATGATCCTGATAATTGTTCTGTTGCTTCATCTTTGGTGAGCGTGGTAATTCCGCCCTGTCCCTCAAAAATATAATGGGTGCCGATGAATTTTTTAACGTGGTTTCTTGATTCCGCAGGAAGATAATACTGAAGATCCCAAAAATCACGGCTGCCACTGCGGTGCATTGCATTATATACATGAGCAGTACCGCCATTGTATGCAGCAATCACCAAAAGCCAGTCGCCAAGTTCATTATACAAGTCGCGTAAATATTTAGCGGCTGCCTGTGTGCTCTTATAATAGTTTCTTCTTTCGTCATTTTTACGGCTTACTTTTAATCCCAACTGCCTTGCAGTAGAAGGCATCAGTTGCCATGGGCCAACAGCACCGGCCCAAGATAGCGCTGTAGGTTTTAATTGTGATTCAATAACCGCAAGATATTTCAGCTCTCTAGGAAGCCCATATTTTGTAAGAATATTATCTATCAGATTGAAATAAGGCCTGCCCCAATCCTTCATATTTTGAAGGTCTTTCCCGTTCTTGTCAATGTAGTCCTGAACAAAGCTTACTGCTCTTGGGTTCAATTTCGCGCCGTTTGCTCCTGTTGAAGTGGCAATAAATAAATCTTTAAAGCTCTCATCGGAAGCTTTATATACGGGCGTAACTAAAGATGTAATTGGAACTTTTTTTGTAGCAACATTGGTGTCAGCCAGAAAAACAGGGCTATGGATATTCGGCATTTTGCCAAAGCTATAGGATGCCAAGCTTAAGCTCAATATAGCCATCAATAAAAATTTTGCACTCATGAATAACGATTAAAGATTAAGCCAATAATATTATTGGTTATAATCTCTCATAGGGGATTCTAACAAACGGATTATAATCTACTTTGTAATCAACTCTAGCTAGCGGGATATCGGATTGGATTTGTATTGATGGGTTAGTAGCTGTGAGAACTGAAACAAAAGTAATTCTTTAAATTGGTTAGTCATAGCCTGTATCCCAAAAGGCATGCCATTTGTGTGGGTGAATAAAGGGATGGAGATAGCGGGGATGCCTGTTAAATTTGCGTAAACAGTATATATATCAGCGAGATACATAGCAATTGGGTCATCCGTTTTTTCGCCAATTTTGAAGGAGGTGGAGGGAGAAGTAGGGAGTAAAATCAAGTCAAACTCGTTGAAAATCAATACTGTTTTTTTTATTAACAATTTCCTAATCTTTTGGGCTTTTGTGAAGTAAGCATCATAATATCCTGCACTTAAAACGAAGGTTCCCAATAGAATACGGCGTTTAACCTCTTTTCCAAATCCCTCTGAGCGAGAGGTTTTATAAAATTGGCTTAAATCAGGATTTTTCAATTTTGCCCTAAAACCATATTTAACGCCATCAAAACGGGAAAGATTGGATGAAGCCTCAGCCGTTGTAAGAACATAATAAGCAGGAACTATATAATCAAGATATTCAAAATCAACAGCTTGAACAGTATGACCATCTTTTTTAAGCTGTTCAA
>CAIYPC010000614.1 GCA_903927975.1 uncultured Bacteroidota bacterium
TTATATTGATTTTATGAGTGTTTATAATGGTTTCAGCATTTTGGAGGGTGGGAAAAAGGGTGTTTTTGACTAGAAAAGGGGAAATGAAGGCAGGTTTCCTTGCGTTCTTTGGGGAATTGTGCGGGAAATTTTTCTGTGGGCGGTTCTCAGGAGGTTCATTTTGGAGAAAGAAATAATACCAGAAGATTTTTTTGGATGGATAGTATAGATATCTATACTATTTTGAAAATAAATGAAAATAGTTGGGAGAGGGGAGGGAATAAAACCATTAACTATTTTGTGTAAATACTAAAATAATAGAGGTTTAATTGCTATCTTTACATAGAAACAAAAATATACTACAATGCAACAAATTTATAAATACAATAAAGCGGACTACGACCTAAACGGGTTTAGAAAAGATGGAAAATTATTTTCAGACACAGTCGGAGAATGGGAAATAGAATTTAACAAAGAATTTAAACCTTATTGTGCGAATTATTTTTTAGGCAATTATTCCACAATAAAATTATTCAGTAGCTGCTTTAACTCAATTGAATCAAGCATCTTTGGAATGGATGGACAATATGATTTAAAAACAAATTTTAAAATGGATGAAGGTAGCGAGAAAGAAATAATTTATGCAATAGGACAAACACTTGATGAAGATGAGGAATTATTTTTAGTAATGGATAACGAAGTATCAGATGGAATTGTTATTTTAAAATATAAGCCCGATGATGATGATGATGAAGTCGTTGACCAAATAGAATCAATTGGTGTAGGAAATAAAATAACTGTGTTGAAATAATGAATAGAATTAAAGTAATAGGTTTTGATGCAGACGATACTCTTTGGGTGAACGAACCTTATTATCAGGAAGTAGAAAAAATATTTTGTAAACTTCTTGAAAATTATTTGCCAACAAAAGAAATTTCAGTTGAATTATTTAAAACTGAAATGGAAAATTTGGAAAAGTATGGTTATGGAGCAAAAGGGTTTATGCTGTCAATGATTGAAACCGCTTTAAAAATTAGTAATAATAATGTATCATCAGAAACAATTGACAAGATTTTAAAACTTGGAAAAGACTTGTTGGAAAAGCCAATTGAATTACTTGATGATATTGAATTTTCTTTAAATCATTTAAAAAGTAATTACCTCCTTGTTGTAGCAACAAAAGGTGATTTGCTTGACCAACAAAGGAAATTAAACAGTTCGGGTTTGTTACATCATTTTCATCATATAGAAATAATGCACGATAAGAATGAAACTGAATACAAGAAATTATTAAAGCGTTTGGATATACAAAGTGAAGAGTTTTTGATGGTTGGTAATTCTTTAAAGTCGGATATACTTCCTGTTCTTTCTATTGGCGGACAAGCGATACACGTTCCTTATCATACAACTTGGCAACACGAAACTATTAATGACGAGAGCACTTCTAAAGATTATCATACAATAACAAAAATGAAAGAATTAATAACAATTTTAACTAAATAATAAAAATAATGGAAAAAGAGAAACATTACAAAGAAGAAGAATTCTATCCTATCAAAAAGATTCAGGAAGAAATGGAAAAAATTACTACAGAATTAAAAAATAATTTTTCATCTGGAAAGTTTATTCAAGTTAATGATTTTAAAAAAGACGTAAAAAATAA
>CAIYPC010000615.1 GCA_903927975.1 uncultured Bacteroidota bacterium
GATCAATGTGAACCTGAATAATGCAAGTCCTCAAATAGTAATCAAAGGAGAAGTGACGAATGATCAAGGACCTTATACAGTAACCATCAACACCACAGTTAATTTTAGCGCAGAAAATAATTTCCCACCTGTTTCAAATGCGTTGGTTATTATTAGTAATAATGCAGGCTTGATTGACTCGCTGACAGAAACATCGCCCGGAACATACACAACACACGCTGGATGGCAGGGATATCCGGGGAATATTTATACATTAAATGTTATCTCTTCAGGCAAAACTTTTACTGCGTTTTCCACTATGCCACAACCTGTGCCGCTAGATTCAATTGGGTTTCAGCAAGACTCCAGAGGAAGAAATGATAATGTGATTGAAGCCGTTCCTTATTATCAGGACCCTCAGGGTATTGCAAATTATTATCAGTTCACAGAAACCGTTAATGATACTGCGCTTAATAAAGTAATTGTATTCAGCGATCGCTTGTCTGATGGTAAATATATTTCACAACCATTGTTCGATGATAGTTCGCACATGAAAGTCGGGGACACATTGTCTTTAAATATGTATTCCATCGACCAAAATGTGTTTCAATATTTCAGTGAACTGAGACAATTATTGAATGCAAATCCTTTTAATGAGGCTACACCTGCAAACCCTGATACGAATATCACTGGCGGTGCTTTGGGTTATTTTAGCGCTCACACCATTCAAACAAAGCAAGTGATAGTGCATTTATAAAATTCGCTATGAGAATTTAACGTCAATGAGTATCTGAAATATTGCAAAAAAAAGTACTAATCTTTTCTTATCCTATCTTTTTCTTCATCAGCATTGTCAGTTTGCTTTTTTTGTGTTTTTGTTCCTGCTCCAAAAAATCTTGTGTATGTAAGTTTCATGATTGGCAAAACCCTCGATTCGGTATTAACAGCAACATTGCTTTTTATGGAAAAAGGTTCTTCAACAATAGCACCATAATGCACATTGTATTGTATAGTTCTAAACATATCAGTCACTGAAAATTGCAATGCGCCTGCATTCTTCTTTAATTCTTTTTTTATACCAAAATTTAATGCGCCAATCCGCTCAATTTTTACGGTGCTGTTATACCATAATGAATTATACCATCCGGATAATTCGAGAGAAAAATTTCTAGGCAATGTGAATGATTGATTGAAATTAGCAGTATAGCTGAAATATGTTTTTTCAAAAGGCACAATGGTATAATCTGCTTTATATTGTTTAAGACCGCCCGCAAAACTATAAGTCATCGTCCACCAGTTGCTAATTTTGAAAGGCAAATTTGTTTGGAACGTAATATTGTTCTGCCATGCAAGATTCTGTGGTGAAATGTACAAAATATCTTTAGCAGGGCTTTCCGTCAATTGATAACGAACTATCGAGTTATCATCTCTGCTAAATAATAACGAGAACGAGTAACCGTAATAATTATAACCGATTTTTAGGTTATTCGTAATTGTCGGCTGCAAAAAAGGGTTGCCAGTATAAACTGCGGTAGGATCGCTATAAGCAACATAGTGGAAAAGCCACGTTAGCTGACCCCATTAGCGCATGACGGGCTAACCCTACTTCGCCATTTCAAATTGACCCCCTTTCGCCACCGCAAAGCAGTCCC
>CAIYPC010000616.1 GCA_903927975.1 uncultured Bacteroidota bacterium
TGCTCGCCAAAGTTCAATAAAAAAAATGACAAGACGGAGCGCTTATTTCTTTATTATATTAGTTATGATTGGATGTCCAAATGAAGATCAAAAATATTTTGTTGATATTGATAAGTTCCATTTTTCTCATTCTGTATTTTAGCCTATATTTGCAGCCCTAAATGGCTCCGTAGCTCAACTGAATAGAGTATCTGACTACGGATCAGAAGGTTATAGGTTTGAATCCTATCGGGGTCACGAAGAATAATAATGGCTTTCTATTTATAGGAAGCCATTTTTTATTTACAACTAGCAGAAAATATTTAATCAGCATTTTCTGATAACAAAACGATAGCCAATACTTGATTCAGAAACAATAGATACGAGCGAGTCATTATCTTTTTCTATCTTTTTCCTAAGCTGCCCTACAAACACACGCAAATATTGCAACTGATCCGTATAGTCATTGCCCCAAATTTCTTTTAGGAGATAGCTGTGGGTTAATACTTTCCCTTCATTTTTTGCAAATAATACAAGTAGTGAATATTGAGTTGCAGTAAGCTTTAGAAGCTCATCTTTTATTTTCACAGACCGTGCGGACAAATCAATTTCAAATCCCTGAAATTTTATTATCGAAATCTTTTCATCATGACTATTGTTTTTTAGTGCGACGCGGATGCGCGCAAGTAATTCATTTGTGCGAAATGGTTTCACCAAATAATCATTCGCGCCATTATCCAATGATTGAATGATGTCCTTTTCATTGTTTAGAATGGAAAGTATAAGAACGGGATTCTGATACCATTCTCTCAGTTTTATTAAAGTTGAATGCCCACTTTCATCCGGCAGTCCAAGATCAAGAATTATCAAATCAGGTTTATGGCTTGCGGCTGCAAATAAGCCCTGACCTGAATTGTTTGTTTGTATTACTTTATAGCCATTTGATGCTAAAGTAATTTCCAGCAATTTTCGGATCTGCGATTCATCATCTATTACGAGAATTTCATTCATGAATTGTAATATTTATCGGATGGAATTGTTATGGTGAATTTTGCTCCCTGCGGTAATTTATTCTGCAAATAAATTGTTCCCTGATGCGCTTCTACAAAGCCTTTTACTATTGACAATCCTAATCCGGTCCCTCCTATGCGCTGGTTTTTGAGTCGATAAAATTTTTCAAAAACTTTTTCAGTTTCATTTGGGGGAAAGCCTTTGCCATTGTCTTCCACAGTTATTTGAAGCCCTCCTTCAATATCGCTTGCGCTAATTTCAATACAAGACTTTTCCGGAGAATACTTTGATGCATTTTGAATGAGATTATATAATACGTGCTCAAGAAGCACGTAATCGATTTTGTATAAAGGCAGAATTTTTTTGTTGTGAATTTTTATTACAAAATTTTTTAGCTCATCATCGAACTTTAAAAAAGCACTGGAAATAATTTCATTCAGATCGCACCATTCTTTTTTAGCCTGAATAAAACCCGATTCAATCCTCGAAGTATTTAAAAGGTTTTCAACCTGCTGATTAAGCCTTAGAGAGGCTTTCGATATTTCTGATAATAGCTCTTTTTTATCCGTTTCATTTATCGTGAAGCTATCTGATAACAAATTGTCTGTTGATCCAACAATGGTAGCTATGGGAGTTTTTAGCTCATGTGCCAGAGAATCTAGTAGAGTATTATATAATTTCAGTGCATTTTCTTTTTCTTCTTTTTGCCTGGCAATTTTTTCAATTTCTCTTATTTTGAAAGTGAGCATAGCATTGATAATGGCAATAATAAAATACATAGAAAGCATGATCTTGTCTTCTGTATTGCCAATCCTGAGATTAAATCTTGGAATGAGAAAAAAATAATCCCATATCAAAGCGCTCAACACTGCCGAAAGCAGCACTGGCATAATATCGAAAAACATTGCGATAATAGATAGCGTAACAAGCAGAATGAAAGCCGCAACTTCAGCACCTATATAAGAAGAGAAGAGAAAACAAATTCCAGATATTATACAAATAGCAGAAATGCTATAGAAATACTGTTTTTTTACAACAGGTTTTTTAGCAAGAATGAAATCAGTTAACTGATTTTTTATTCCCAGCAATTTGGTTTGGTTTTAAAAATGATGCTTTATTAAAAGCTGCTTGCTTTTAATTGAAATATTTTATATGCAAGCACTCATTTTTAAAAAAAGGTAAAGGAAGCAAGCTGCTTCCTTCGCCTTTTTCAAAACTAAAAATCGTTATTATTTTTCGAATCGCTTTATTATTCAGCCACTAATTCTTCTTTCAATCCATTAGGTGTTGCCACCAGCAAAGTTCCCTGAACATAATTTTCTGCATGCTGGCTCGCATCAAGACCTTCTTCTTCTTCTTTTGAAGTAACCCGCAAAGGAAGGATGAAGTTGATCAGCTTAAGGATTCCGTAAGACATGCAAAAACTATAAGTTACAACAATTCCCAATGCTTTTACTTGTGTAAGGAAAAAAGAAAAATTTCCATAGAACCATCCTTCGGCACCTAATTTATTCACAGATGTGGTTGTGAAAATTCCTGTCATCAACATTCCCACCATGCCACCAATGCCATGACAAGGAAATACATCAAGCGCATCATCCAAGCTAGATTTAGATTTGATATGAACAGCCACATTTGAAATGATTGCTGCAACTGTGCCAATAAAAATACTTTGAGGGATGGCTACATAACCCGCAGCCGGTGTTATTGCTACCAATCCTACAACTGCACCAATGCAAAAGCCTAGCACAGAAGGCTTCTTTCCTTTTAATACATCAAAAAACATCCATGAAAGACCGGCTGCTGCTGCTGCTGTATTTGTTGTGGCAAATGCTGATACGGAAAGGGCGTTAGCGGCTCCTGCAGAACCTGCATTGAAGCCGAACCAGCCGAACCACAATAAACCCGTGCCTATTAATACATAAGGAACATTTGCAGGAGGGATTTCTTTTTGTTCGATATGAACTTTTCTACGTTTCAAAACAATTGCACCTGCAAGTGCGGCGCAACCTGCTGAAATATGTACAACAGTTCCCCCCGCAAAATCAAGCGCACCCATTTTGGCTAAGAAGCCATCTGGATGCCAACTCCAATGCGCAAGTGGCGCGTAAACAAATAAGCTAAATAAAGCGACGAATAATAAGAAAGAGGTAAAACGTATTCTTTCTGCCACAGCGCCTACAACAAGACCTGGCGTGATGATGGCAAACATTAATTGAAAGAAAGCAAACAATGTTAATGGGATTGTTGGCGCACCAACCCAGGGCTTTCCAGAATTGACGCCTTTAAAAAACAGATGGGTCATTGGGTTTCCGATGATGCCATGAAAGCTTTCTCCGAAGCAAAGGCTGTAACCGACAATAATCCACAAAACACTTACAACACCTGCTGCAATCAGGCTCTTCATCATTGTTGAAATCACATTTTTACGATGTACCATGCCGCCATAGAAAAATGCGAGGGCAGGGGTCATCAAAAAAACAAGAGCTGTTGCAACAATCATCCATGCAACATCGGCTCCATTGTATTTCCCGTCATCAAAATTTTGAAGCGTGGGAATAAAAATAGAAATACCAGCGAAAATTAGCAAAACGACGAAGGGCGCAGCAGTTTTGAAAGAAAGATTTTTCATTAACGAATAAGTTGATAAATTAATAAAATATACTATTTGTTTATAAAGAGGCAA
>CAIYPC010000617.1 GCA_903927975.1 uncultured Bacteroidota bacterium
TTTCAAAACTGATAAGGAGATTTTTTTTTGAAAGCTAATCATTTCATTAATAACTAAAGGAACTGGTTTTGCATATCCGCTTTCATGAATATCATTCAGGTTTCTTATTCCTAAGTTCCTTAACAAACGCCACCATGCATCATACACATAAATATTTTTTAATTGATTGAAACCAATCTTTTCAAACAAAGAAAAGCTTTCCGGAATTTCAACAGTTCTATTTCTGAATACTTCCTTAGTTACCTGATCTGCACTCAGCCCTACATTAATTAATGGCTTATTAATATGGGCTATGTTTTTCGGTTTGATATAGCGCATATAAAAATCTATATCCACAAGCCATTTCAGATTTTTATCGTAGAAAATATTGCCATCATTTTTGTGAAGCGTTACACTCGGTGGGCCAATAATATTTTTCGAGAAAAGTGTTGCTACATTTTTAACAAGCAATTTGTATCGATGCTTTTCAGGGAACACATCTTCTTGCTTTTCTTCTTCAAGATAAATATTTCTATATGCCGAAAAGAAAAAAGAGCAGTCAGGATTATCGTTAATTGCATCTGCAAATAATTGCAAACTATTTTCATTGCTGAACCAATCATCATCATGCATCAGTTTTATCCATTGTCCTTTTGCTTTTCTTATTCCTTCATTCCAGTTTTCGGGTGTGCCTAACTGTTGATCATTTTTGAAATAAAAAATCTGTATTTTTTGCAGATAAAAATTGCACAATTCTTCGACATCATTTCCTGGGCTATCGTCAGTAACAATTATTTCAAAATCTTTAAATGTTTGCACCGCAATTGAATCAAGCAGGCGCTTTAAAAATTCAGTTCGCTTATAAGCAGGAATACAAATGCTGATCGATGGTTGCATAGTTAGCTTCAAAGATAATAGTTAATGGTTCATTGTTCACAGGAACAACTATGAACCATGAACCATCAACGATAGACTCCTCACGGCGCCAATGATATCCTTATTTGAATGCCCGCTCGTGTGGTAGTAATAGGCGGTGATGTTGAAATTTTTGGCATAACTCTCCGCTGATCGAAATATAATTTCAGATTGATCCTTTTGCTCATCACATAATCAATGGATGGCGAAATGGTGATCGTTTTTTGTCCACCCGTTGGCAATGCAGTTCCCTGATCCAATCGGCTGTTTGAAGTGATATCATCACGTATGCTAAAATCTAAACGGAAATTGAGATCATTATCCAATTTATTTGATGCTTCAGCCTTGCCTGGCATTTTTAATTTAAATGGCAACTTCACCCCACGCTTTTTCCAACCGCCGCCAAATGTAATTTCTGTGGATCTGCCCTCCGTCATTTGATAGTCTATCAAGCTTAAACTTAGCTGCCTTGACTTGCTATAACCAACGCGCACTTGCACCTGGTTCACAAATTGCATATCAATGTTCAACAGTGGAGCAAAAGCTTCTGTTACCGTTATATTCGGAACAGCGAAGTAAGGAATAAAGTTTCCTGAAACTGTATCAACAAAACCAGGATAGCGAATGCCCAGCGGATCCTGATATAGCAATGATGAATTGAAACTGCTCATGCTTAATGTGCTATTATATGCATGAGTAAGATTGAAGCTCGTAAAAATTTTATCCATGCCCGGAATGTGTGCAAGACCGTTATACGATATGCGCCAATTTGGTTTTGGCAGATAACCAGAAAA
>CAIYPC010000618.1 GCA_903927975.1 uncultured Bacteroidota bacterium
GTATTTTTTAACTTTTTTCATATCTTATAGACTTAAAATCAGAGTTTTCCGTTAGAGTAACAAGGAAATCCTCTGATAGTCATGAAAAGCCCCTTCCGTAAACTTATTCGCATATCCGTAGTACTATTTGCCTTAGTGCTCCTCTTCAATTTTTTTGGGTATTACCTCATGCATATTAAATCTGCAGAGGGTGAGGAAGTAACAGAAGCAAAAAGCATTGCCGATAAACAACAAACGCTTAGCCAGCTCATCACCAAAAACGCACTTCTTCTATTAAGCGAAAACGTGACAGCCAGCCAATTTTCCACCGCAAAAGATAGTTTGCAAAAAGCGCTGATTGCTTTTAAGCAGCAGCAGGAATCTCTACAAAAATTATTGGGCATTAAAAAGCTCCCACTTCCTCAACCTGTTTTTAAAATTCGATTATTACTTTCAACCATTCAGCCCTATTATCAAAACTTTGTTGCGGTATCAGAAGAAATGTCGCAGGCAGATTCAGGCCTGATAAGCATAAATAGAAAGTTGTACATGCGACAGCTTTTATACAACGAGCAAAGCTATCTGCCAATAATGAAAGATGTCACCGATCAGTACACTATTATAGCTGATGGCAAACGAAAAGATTCATCTACCATCGATGCAAGCAAATTCCTTTCTCTTATAATTGCTATTATATGCCTTGTTATACTGGTGCTGGAACCTGCATTTAAAAAAGGGGAAACAAATTACGCCGAGCTGCAGAATGCGAAGAATGAACTGCTTCAGGAAAAGCAATACCTCACATCTATTTTACAATCTCAAACCAATTATGTTATCAGGATAAACAGGGTTGGGCATTTCACTTATGCGAACCCTTCATTCCTGAATACTTTTAAACATACAAAGGAAGAAATATCTTCTAAATTCTTTTATGAAACCATATTTCCGAAGGATATGGTCCGTTGTCAGCAAGTGGCCGATGATTGCTGGAAGAACCCCGGCAAAGTTGCCCGTATTCTCATTAAAAAACCAATAGGCGCAACTCGCAATTTTTTATGGACAGAATGGGAATTTCTTGCCCTTACCAATGATCGCGATCAGGTAAAAGAAATTCAGGCGATAGGCATTAACGTTAGCGATAAAGTTCAAGCGCAGGAAGTGAAGGAAGAAGCAATACAGACATTGTCTTATGCAATGACTTATGCAAAAATGGGCTCTTGGAAATTTGATTTCTCAACAAAAGAACTTGCCCTTAGCAATGAGTTTAAAGCTTTGCTTGGGTTTGAAGAGAGCTCAAAAAAAATGAGCCTCGAAAATTTTATAGATACATGTGTTGTGCCTGAAGATCAGGCTGCGGTTTCAGAGGAGTTCAGGAATACTGCAAGCAATAAGGAACAGAAAGATTTTGAGACTTCATTTTCTTTCAGGGTAATCACCAATCAGGGATGGATGCGTTACATTTCTTTAAAAGGAACGGTAATAGATAGGCACAGCAGCTTTGGTGTTGCGCAGGATATCACCGCACAAAAGGAATCGGAAAATGCATTGCTGAACAGCGAACAAAAATTCCGGCTTCTCGCAGAAAACTCAGGTGATATTATAAGCGTACATGCAGCGGACGGCACCATGTGGTATCTATCGCCATCTGTCACCAGCATTCTCGGCTATGAAGTCGAAGAACTTCTCGGCAAATCAATTTATCAGTTCGTTCATCCAGATGACATACACAAATTCTTTCCTTCAGAAAAAACAAAATCATTTCTTGCAGATAGGGAAAGCATCATCATCCGATATAGAATTTTGCGAAAAGACAAAGTGTTTACTTGGCAGGAAACGGTTGTGAAACCTATTATCGATGATAATGAAGTAATCAAACTCATTTGTACATCACGAAATATCAATGAGCAAAAAGCAATTCAGGAAAACCTGAAAAAGAAAGATCAGCTACTTCAGGGTGTTGCGGAATCAACGCATTCATTCCTTATGAATTCTGATCTTGATCAGGCCATTACCGAATCTCTTCAAGTGCTTGGCCGCAGAGCTGCTGTGAGCCGTGTGTATTTGTTCCGTAATCATTTCGATAAAGCTGAGCAGACGTGGTTTACGACCGAAACTTATGAATGGACAGAAAACTCTTCTGATTTAAGAATAGAAAACGCAGGTGTAAAGAATATTCCTTTTAGCAGCATAAAAAAAATAATTGAGCCTTTGGAGGCAGGTTTGCCGTTCATAAGTTATAAAAGCACAGAGGAAGACCCACAATTGCTTGCTATTTACGAAAAAGGCAAATTAGTTTCATCAGTAGCAGTTGCTATTAATATCAAGAATGAATTTTGGGGCTTTGTGGGCTTTGATGAGTTCACTAAAGAAAGACAATGGTCAGAAGCTGAATTCTCAATTCTTCGATCTTATGCCTCTTCATTATCAGCAGCCATCGAGCGTAAAGAAATTGAGCTGGAATTAATAAAAGCGAAGGAAGTTGCGGAATCTGCAAGCCGCGCAAAAAGCGAGTTCATGGCAAACATGAGCCATGAATTAAGAACGCCGATGAATGGGATTATTGGGTTCACTGATTTGGTACTCACAACAGAATTACAAAAAACACAGCGCGATTATTTACACAACGTAAAAAAATCGGCACATGGGCTTTTAGATATTATTAATGACATACTCGACTTTTCAAAAATTGAAGCTGGCAAACTTGAAATTGAGAACACGCTTTTCAAATTGGATGAGCTGGTTGAAGAAACAATAGACATACTTACTGTAAAAGCTTATGAGAAGAAATTAGAAACTTTATTCAAGGTAGATCCCGCCATCCCTTCTCAATTTTACGGAGATCCTGTGAGGATAAGGCAAGTGATTGTTAACCTACTGGGAAATGCTATTAAGTTTACAAGCGACGGGGAAATTTTTGTGAACATTCAAAAAAGCGGTGATCTTTTTTGGAAAGATGACAAAAAATATATGAGCGTTACCATTCAGGTTGCTGATACAGGTATTGGCATTGCGAATGAAAAGCTAAAAAAAATATTCGAGAGTTTTACCCAGGCAGATACTTCAACAACGCGTAAATATGGCGGCACAGGTCTTGGTTTAACCATATCAAAAAGCCTCGCTGAAATGATGGGCGGCTACTTAACAGTGGAAAGCACTCCGGGAAAAGGAAGCACTTTTATATTGTACCTAACATTAGAAGTGGCAAATGAACAATCGGAGATATCTATGCCGAAAAAGCCTTTGCTGAAAAAAGTTTTAGTTGTTGATGATAATGCAACCAATAGATGGCTTCTGCAAGAAATGTTCAAGTTTATGGATATTGCCTGCGAAACATCATCAGACGGATCGGACGCATTGCTGAAAATAAGCGAAGCCGAAAATCAAGGACAACCTTTTGATCTTGTTATTGCCGACCATCACATGCAGAACACAGATGGCATCACATTGATAAAGCAGATCAAAAAACTTCCTGCGAGCATTGATCAATTATTTATTTTGATGTTGTCATCTCTTGAAAAAAATATGTACCAGCTTGAAGCAGACAGAGCTGGCATCAATAAATTTCTTTCCAAGCCTGTAAAAATGCACGAGTTGCACAGTACGCTTTTGTCGTTGTTTGAGAAACCAATGCAAACAGATTCTCTTCATGTATCTCTTCCTGTTGTAGAAAAAATATCGCAAACAGTGAGCATTATGGTTGTGGACGATGAGCCGATCAATATGCTGTTGATATCAGAAGTGATGAGGAGGATGGGGTTTGATGTGATACAGATGAACAACGGAAAAGAAGCGTTGGAAGCACTTCCTCATTATGAACCTGTTCTTATTTTTATGGATGTTAATATGCCTGAAATTGATGGATATACCACCACAAAATTGATTCGCCAATTGCCGGAGCCTCATTGTAACATACCAATTATTGCTCTTACTGCAGATGCGATGAAAGGTGATAAAGAAAAATGTCTTGCTGCGGGGATGAACAATTATATCTCAAAACCATTTAAGCTGGAAGATATTGAAGATGTGCTGAAGAGTTATATGCTGCTGGTTTAATTTCCCGATGCAATTCCAGATTCATCATCTTTTCTATCGCGGTCGTAAACTGTAAGCGATAATTTCCATTCAGTGACTTCATATTGAAGCGAAAGATCGATCTTAACTTTTTTCATTTCACCAACTGCCGGAATCAATTCGAAGATCACGTTCGTGAATTTCTTTTCTTCGCTCGGGGCTTCGTATTGACCGTTCAGGATGAATGGCTTTCCGCCGTGGGGTTTTATAATACTATTTTTTATCTGCCCGAAAATTTCTTTGAACTTATTTTTTGCTGTATTAAAATCTTCCGTTTTTAATATAGTGCAGTCCCAGCTATAAACATCATTATTAGCGGAGCTATAACGGGTAACTGTACACGAAGAAGTGCCTGCCATCTGCACCTTGGATTGATATTCTGTTGTCTGCGGGTTTTCAATGATCACATCGCCTTTAATGTTCTTGAAACGATTGGGATAATCCTGGATTACTTTCTCCAGGCTCGAGCTGGTGTTGTTAGAAAATGCCCCTTGCGCATGTAAACTTGCGCAAAAAAACAAAAGCATTAAAGAGGTAATTATATTTTTCATTCAATCAACTGAACAATATTACAATAAATCAAGATTTATGCAATAGAAAAAATACGGGCGATAATGGAAACTCACTGTGATAATAATACTATAGAAAGTTCGTTATAAATTTCTAACTTGTTTAGATACTCCCAAAAACCCAATATCAATGGCAAACACAAACCTGCATTTTAATAGAGAGAAAGTAAACACTTACAGAAACAATTATCGCCCTTCTTCGCTTTCATATTTCCTGAGAAGCTTGCTATCAGTGATTGTTATGGGAAAATCCCCAGCCGGGAGCGCCACTTATTACAGAATCAAACACAGCAATAAATAATTTTTCAAACTTAAAGCACTTACCTCTGAAACCACTAATGTATGTGCCTGCCCTGCTTTTTTGCAGGGCTTTTTAGTTTTGTAGATTTGCATTCATAACTTAACTATGGACAATATTCATATTCGTTGCCCAAAATGCAAATGGAAACCCGATGGAAAACCATACTGGCGTTGTTCTTGCGGTACACGATGGGATACTTTTTCAACAGGCGCACGTTGCCCGGGCTGCGGCAAGGTTTGGGAAGATACCCAGTGCGTAACACACGCAGGCGGCTGTAGTAAATGGAGCCCACATTTAGATTGGTATGAAGGGCTTAATGATATCGTGAAAAAACTCAAAGAAGAAATCAAAGAAAGTTGGCAGCTTGTTCCTCTCGAGAAATATTGATTTATAAGGTTCGTATTTATTATTTGCTCTGCAATTCCTTATAGTAATCATGAACTACAAACCACGCTTTCTTTTTTAATCCTTTATCAGATAATAATCCTTTTCTGTTCCATCCTTGCTGATAGATAGGATGCAATCTTCCGGGCGAACGGAAATCAGCTAAAATCCACGGTGTCATCCCTCTTAAAAAAGAGATTTTTTTAAGCATTGCCAACTGGTCTTTATACACTTGTTCCTGAAATTCTTCGCTCCATGAACTTGCGGTATCAGAAGAACCATGGTTTCCATAAAGCGCTTCGCCGCCAAACTCTGACATGATAAGCGGTTTATTGAACAGCGATTTCCATTCCATGTTTTCAGGCTTTGCGGGCCACGCAATGTACCAACCAAGATACTGGTTGACAGCCATCACATCAAGCACATTGCATAAACTATCGTCAATGGTTACCTGATTTTTTTCATACTTAACATGATTGATTGCAGAAGTTATCAGCCTCGTAGGATCCAATGCCCTTACATGTGCTGCCATTGCTGATAAAACTCGGTTGCGACTTTCCGATGAAGAAGTTTCATTTGAAAGGCTCCACAAAATAATTGCACAACGGTTTTTATCCCGTTCAATCATTTCATCCAATAATGTGTTCGCTTTATTTAAAATGATTGGGTTGCTAAATTGTATGCCTTGCCAAAGTGGGATTTCTTCCCATAATAAAATGCCCATTTTATCTGCAAGCCTTATCATGTGCTCATTGTGCGGGTAGTGCGTGAGCCGAACAAAATTGCAGCCAAGTTCTTTTGCCCAACCAAGCAGCATTTGCACATCAGCTTCTGAATAAGATCTGCCTGCACGTTGTGGTATTTCTTCATGGATATTAATGCCGCGCAAAAAAATAGGTTTGCCATTTAGCAAGATATCTGCTCCATTCACAGCAATTGTTCTAAAGCCAATCTGCTCGTGAATGGAATCTGTTTCTGTATTAATGATTACATCATAAAGTTTCGGGTTTTCTGGAGACCACAAAATAGGTTTTGCATGAATGGATATGATTGCTTTTCCATCAGCATCGGTTTCTGCATCATAATTTGTTTTAAGCTCGGGAATTTTTATGCTTATTTTTTTGGGTGAGGATGTTCCCGCTAATTGTATCCAGCCTTCAATTTGCGAAGTGTTGTCTTTTTTAAGTTGAATGAAATAATCTTTTATATAATAAGAAGATGTTTCTGCGAGATAAACATCTCTTGTAATGCCTCCATAGTTCCACCAGTCAAAGTTAAGAGCAGGAATTTGGTCTTCCCGTCGCTGATTATTTACCCGAACGATGATTGAATTTTCTCCTTCCTTTATTTTTTCTGTAACCTCGAATTGAAAAGCAGTGAACCCGCCTTCATGGCTGCCGATTTTTTCATTGTTCAGATATACATCAACGTTATAATTGGCACCCCCGAAGCATAAAAAATATTTTTTAGTGCCATTCTTTTTATGCTCAAATGTTTTTTTATACCAAATAGTGCCTTCGTAATAAAGCAATTCGGGTTTTTGCGAGTTCCAATCGCCGGGAACATTTAGAGTGATTGTTTTATCGAATTTATATTCGTAAAAATCATTTTTACCCGTTGGTTGCTGGTCTTTCCAAATGGATTTCCAATTGCCTGCGCCAGCGTTGAATGGATCGATAATAATTTCCCACTTGCCGTTGAGACTGGTAATATTTCTTCCTTCAATATTAGATAATAGTTGTTGTGAAAAAATTTGTATTCGAATGAAGAATACAGCAAGTAAAACCAGAAATAATATTTTTCTGATCATTAAAATTTATTTTGAGTTCGCTTTAAATACCCTCAAAAAATTTCCTCCCAATATTTTTTCAATATCTTTTGTTGAATATCCTTTTTTCAATAATGCCTCTGTGATTTTGGGGAAATCCTGAACCCCGTCGAGACCAAGTGGCGCTGAATCAATACCATCAAAATCAGAACCAAGACCAACATAATCTGCGCCCACTAATTTCACGATGTAATCAATATGATCAATCAACATGGAAAGTGGCGGCCGGATTGCCGCAAGCTCCTGCGGATATTTTTTCGACATATAATCACTCACTTCGTATTCCGGTTTTTTCAGCGCATTCAAAGAATCATATTCAGCTTTATGCTTGCTAAAAAACACATCGCGCTTTTTAAAATAATTGCTATCTATAAAACCAGAGAAGAAATTGATGTCGATAACACCGCCGTTTTTCGCAACAGCTTTTATCTGATCATCTTTCATGTTGCGCGGCACAGGGCAAAGCTTATATACAGAACTGTGAGAGGCGATGACAGGTTTTGTGGTTGTGTTGATCGCATCCCAAAAAGTTTTTTCTCCAACATGAGAAATATCAACCATCATCCCAAGCTCGTTCATTCTTTTCACAATCTGTTTTCCGAAGTCTGTTAACCCATAAGGAGTGACGATAAAAGATTTTTTTGATTCATCGGCTGCTGATGTTGCCCATGATGTGCTGTTGTTCCATGTGAGGGTCATATAGCGCACACCACGTTTGAACAAGCTATCAAGATTGTCCATATCATCTTCAATCATGTGTCCACCTTCAACGCCCATCATCGCGGCAAGCTTGTGCGCTTTCAATGCATGATCCAATTGCGCAGGCGTGGCAACCATTTCCATTTTATCAGGATTGCGTTTCGCGATGGCATACAACGAATCTATTTCTGCATTGGCATATTTAAATGCTGTGCCTTTTCCATAGCGATCATCACAAAAAATGGAGAACATTTGAATATCAACGCCGCCTTTTTTAAAACGTGCCAGATCGGAATGTGCTTTGCCAGTTAGATCATTCTCAACATTCAATCCAGCCATCGTGATCGTTGTGAGCACATCATTATGCGTGTCTGCAACAATGGCTTTTTCATGAATTGTTTTATAAGATTGGGCAAAGATGAATCCCGGAACAAATAATAAAACCAATAATTTGGAAACTCTTTTTGAGAAAATTGGATGCATATAGGTTAATTAAAAATTTATTATCAATGATTGTTCAAGTTATACTAATTACATTTCTGAACCTTTTTCTCCGATGAACCAGTGCTCTTTATTTCTAAAGAGCACATTAAAGGTTGTGAGGGATCCATAAATGCGCGTGATGTATTGCTGCAAATTCACTTTGTCCTCATCGCTCAATAATTTATGCGCATTGATCTGTTGCTCCATCACACGGAGCCTGTCGCGAAGCATCACAATCTTATGAAAGAAAACTTCAATCGGAACTTCCTTTGGCTTTTGTGTTTTGTCGAATGGTTGCAAAAGCATTGTCCCTTTTTGCCATCTTTCTCCCAGCGGAACAACCTCACTAACGTTGCCCCATAACCGAAGAATTTTTAATAATGATTTTTCTATCTCCGAAGAGGTTTCTATTTCCGCGGTCACATTTTCTGGGATGATTTCATCGAGATGGTTATCTGTTTTATCAATCTCTTTAATGCCATGATTGATGAATGAAATAATATACGTTGCGTATTTAACGCCAACAATCACTCCAGGCCCATATTGTGTGTGCTGAAGCCTGGTGTCTATGCCAAGTGTAAGCTGATCCATGATCCTATTTTTTAAAGTTTTAGTTATGTTATTTAACCGTTTTACTATCGACCATCGACCATTCACTCTCGCCAATTGCCTGATAAACCAATGCTTTGAATTTATTTTCTATTTCAGCATGACTGTTTGGCGATTGCTGGGTCATAAAAAAACAAACCAATTTCTCTTTTGGATCTGCCCAGTATGACGTTCCAAAATAACCGCCCCACGAAAAACTTCCTTCGTTGAATGGCCCTTTTGCAGCACCTTGTGGCGTCACGATCTCAAATCCCAATCCAAAATTATTGATGCCATTGAACATGAAATTAAGCTGTCCGCTAGTCATCATCTCCACGCTTCTTTGCGAAAGAATCCGATGGCCATTATAAACCCCGCCGTTCAAAAGCATTTGTAAAAAAACAGCATAATCATAAGCTGTTGAAGAAAGCCCTGCGCCACCAGAAAAATAATGTTTTGTTGCCAAAGGATAAGAAGGATCAATGCCTAAACGATGCTTATCCCATTTAATAATATGTTGCGCAGCATCCTCCGTATAAACTGTCGCGAGTCGATCTGATTTTTCTTTAGGCAGGTTAAAATAGGTATCGTTCATCCCTAATGGCTCACAAATATTTTTTCTGATAAAATCCTCGAGGCTTAATCCGCTGATCACTTCCACCAAACAACCAAGCAGATCGGTATTCAATCCATACATCCATTTTTCTCCGGGCTGAAATTGCAATGGCAATTTGCCAAGTATTTTCATCTTATCCAATAATGATGCATCAACAATTCCCAATCCTGACGACAATCCATTTTTTGCATATATCGCATTCATTTCCGGCGTGCCGATAGCTGCATAGCCAATGCCCGAACTGTGTGTTAATAAATCGCGGATGGTTACTGGTCTTTTTGCAGGAACGGTTGTGTATGTTGTGTCGTTCTCATTGAACTTATCAAGCACCTGTTGTTTTTTAAATTCAGGAATGTATTTGCTCACGGCATCATCCAATAATAATTTTCCCTGTTCATACAAAATCATAATAGCAACGCTGGTAATTGCTTTTGTTTGCGAAGCGATCCGAAAAATCTCATCTTTCTGCATCGGCGTTTTTTTATCTGCATCATCGTAACCAAATGCTTTGTAGTAAGCGAGCTTGCCATTTTTATAAATGATGGCAACTGCTCCGTTCAGCCATTTTTTACTAACGTATTCCTCAACTGTATTATCAATACGCATCAATCTCTCTGCAGACATGCCACTTGCTTCTATTTCAAGCTGCGTTGATAATATTGGTTTGGAACTTTGAGAAAAAGAAATGGAAATTGATAAGACGAATACAAAAACAACAACCAAATGCTTTTTCATCTCGAAATATAGTTTGATGGAAGAATGAAAAGGGAAGTTAATGAAATAGGTGGGAATTATGTTTTTGATGCATTTCTTTTTAGATCCTTGTTTATATTGCGCAAATCAAATTCAGGATAACGATGGCACAATTCAAAATTAAAGAAGGCAGTTTTGAAGAGATGAGAAAAAAGATGCTCAAGTGGCTGATCCCAATGGCAGTTATTGTTTTGGCAATTGTAGTTATCGGTCAGAAAGTAAGAAGTAGAAAAGACGATGCCGATATGTATGTTTTGCCAATCACTATTTGTGTTTTCACAGCTTTTATAGTCTTTTCGTTTTATCGTTTATTAGCAAAGCAAAAAAAATTATTTGAAAGTTACTTGCTCACGATTGATGACTTTATGATCACGCGCCAACAATTCAACACGCCCGAAATATCGATGTCATTTAATGAAGTGGAAGAAATATCAAAAATGAAAAACGGAGGTTTTATTATAAAAGGAAAATACAAGGGTGAACTAATCATGGTTCCAAAATTTATGGACAGATATGATGAGCTCGAAAAAATGTTAAGCAATATCCGACCCATTTCCGAAAACAGCAATGCGCTAAAAAAATTACAATATCAAAGCCTGATTGGCATTGCAGCAATTCCGTTCATGATAATCGTAATGCTGTCGGATAATAAAATAATTGTTTTTGTTTGTGGAGTGCTTGCGATCGCGATCAGCATCTGGAGATTTATAAGGATTCAACAAAGTAAAAATGTTGACAGGGGAACAAAAATGAAATCGTACTCATCTTTTATTATAATGGCGCTCGTTCTTTTTATGATGTATTTCAAATTGGTGATGATGGCAAATTGATGAAAAGAGGTGTCA
>CAIYPC010000619.1 GCA_903927975.1 uncultured Bacteroidota bacterium
AAAAAATCAATTAAAAATCCTGCTCTCAAATCACTTGAAATATTGATTGGCGAATGGGAAATGGAACTGACAAACGCCTCTTTTTTACCCAGCAAATCTGACAAAGTAAAGGGGCTTTCAACCTTTGAGGCAATTGAGAATGGTGGTTTTCTCATTGAGCGGCAAGGAGACATTCCACTTCCCTGGTCAAGATGTGTGATTGGTCGTGATGATTCAGATCAAAATTATTCTGTTCTCTACTTTGATGACCGTGGTGTTTCGCGTAAATATGAAATGAGTTTCAACGATAATGTTTGGAAAAAATGGCGAAAAGCACCTAGCTTTTGGCAACGATTTGAAGGCAAGATTAGTAAAAACGGAAAGACAATTAAAGCATATTGGGAACTATCTACTGATAACGGTAAAAACTGGAAACACGACTTTGACTTGACATATAAGCGGACAAAGTGATAACTTACAGAAACACATTTGCAACAAGAAAATAATAATACAATAACGCTTGAAACACTTGACACGCAATGAAAACACTACTGCATAAATCCTTCAAACGTCGTGCGTTAGTTTAAACTTCACTAATGAGAATACTTTTGTTTTTTCTATGCTGCTTACTTTTCCAGTCTTGCAAGACGACTTATGACCTTGTTATCAAAAACGCAAAAGTATTTGACACAAAGCAAGGCGTTACTCTCGACAATAAAACAATACTCATAAATGCGGATACAATAGTGAACGTTGTTAATAATAACAAATCACTAAAAGGAAGGAAAGTAATTGACGCCAAAAACAAACTGATAACACCGGGCATAATTGATGCTCACATTCATCCCACACATTTCTTTGGCGACTATGATGCAGCACCAAAATATCTTGCTGAAGATTCTTTAGAGTTTTTAAGAAAAAAATTTTCTGATAATTACCTGCCTTTTGGCATTACTGCTGTAATGATAATGGGACAGCCGGAGACATGGTTAAAGCCTATTCTAAACTGGTCGGCTAATCCATCTCCGAACTATACAGACATTTATACGGTTGGCGGGGCTTTTATTTCAAAAGAAGATCGAAAACCTTATATCTGTCATATTATGGTTGACTCACCTTTAGCTGCAAAACAAAAAGTAATAGATTACTATAAAATGGGCATAAGACATATAAAGTTGTATTGGCGTTTGCGAAGCCCTGAATTTGCAGCTGCATTTAAAACTGCTGATAGCTTGGGAATGAAAGTATATGGACATATTGACAATGGCATTATGTCTATGGATACAACACTTATCATTGGGCTAAGAAATTATGAGCATTTATTTACTATAGTAAGGAATGTTTCATTCGATGAAACCGATGGAAGAAATTATGAAATATGGATGAATGATTTTTATGGAAAAAATAATTGGGATAGCTCTTTATCTTTTTTCGAACAGGTAATGAATGAAACCCGCTTTATCGTTGAAAAAAAATTAGTGGCATTAGATTCGTTAATTGACAATCTTGCAAAAAACAATGTTACTTTTTCAACAACTATACACTTATTAGCAGAAAAATTCGGGCTTACTTACTTTTCTAACCCTAACAATAAACCGGATTCAAATTGGAGTAAAAAGCAGATACAGCGAAACGCTGATAATTTTAAAGTGTTTATGCTATTGGTAAAGAAAGTCAACTACAAAGGGATTAAAATACGAATTGGAACTGATTGCCCTAATGGTGGAAAAGCCGCTTTGTCCGAGCAAGTTTTATTGGCTCAATACGGCTTTTCAATTTCTTCCATTATTCAAATCTCTACTATTAACGGAGCAACTGCTTTAGGAATGGAAAATAAATATGGTTCTATTGAAAAAGGTAAAAAAGCGGATCTCATTATTTATGACAATGATCCATTTGACAATTACAAAAATTTTCTTTCAAGTAAGACAATAATAAAAGATGGAATGATTCATTATTATCAATGAACAAAATAGGGGGGACAAGAAAACCGAACGCACAACAGGCGATTTGGCAAAATGGCGGGGCGACGAATATATGCTCAACTTTTTGTTAATTCTCAGGCATGTCTCCGCCATTTGTTCTAGCGATATCAGAGAGCAGCCGCGGGACTTGCCGTCATTTCGTGCTGATATTATTTTTTTGTGAGAGTTGAAACATGCGCATATTTTTGAGTTGTGTGTAATGTTATGAAACAGTACAATCCTTTAACACATATTGAATTTTTCGAAGCCTATAAAAATGGACAAAGACATTTTCTGGACTTAAGCTTTGAATATTTAGGCGGCTTTTCAAACAAAGACTTTTCAGACATTGTATTTGAAGGTTGCTTTTTGTATGTGGACTTTAGAAATAGCAATTTGACAAATGCAAAATTTGTTGGTTGTAATATAAAAGAAATAGATCTAAGGCATACCAATCTCACAAATGCTTTAATGACAAATTGCTTAGTTGAATCAGCCTTGTTCAAAGGGGCGACAGTCGATGGTTTTAAATTTTTGGACAATTATTATTATGGGC
>CAIYPC010000620.1 GCA_903927975.1 uncultured Bacteroidota bacterium
GAAGTCTATTGCTCTTCACTTTTTTTATGATCAGCGATCCTAAAACATCGCCCAATCATCCGAGAGCAAGAATTATTTGGGCTATGATCATTGCAGCCGTTTCATTTTATTTCGCGGCGTTCAAATGGGAGTACAATACCCCAATCTGGGTGCTGGTTGCTGCTGCGCTACTAGTCCCAATTCTTAATAAAATTTTCAAAGCAAATTTCTTTGAGTGGAAATTCTCAAATATCCATTTACATATTTTCTCAAAAATTAAACAATCAACTATGCGAACGATTACAAAAAAAGTAGCAGCCATGCTGGTATTGGTTTCTATGGTCAGCCACGAAGCATCTGCATTTTGTGGCTTCTATGTGAGCAAGGCAGATGGCACATTAAAAAACAAAACATCACAAGTTATTATTGTGCATGATGGCGAAAGAAATGTGATAACCATGTTCAACGATTTTCATGGCAACATGAAAGATTTTGCGATGGTGGTGCCTGTTCCCGTTGTGCTACAGAAAAAAGATATTAAAGTGGTTGACCAGAAAATATTCACCACATTGAATGAATATAGCAAACCGCGATTGGTGGAGTATTATGATCAAAATCCTTGTGAGGCAAATGCAATGGATAAAGAATTGAGCGGAAGAGTTCCAGGCGTTGCTTTAAACGAAGTAGTCGTCACTGCCTTGGGTGTGTCAAAAAGAAAGTTAGGTGTAACAATAGAAGCAAAATATCTGGTTGGTGAATATGATATTCTTATCCTCAGCGCCAAAGAATCTTCTGGCTTACGTACATGGCTAACCGAAAACGGATATAAAATTCCAGATGGCGCTGACGAAGTGCTGGCGCCTTATATAAAAAGCAACCTCAAATTTTTTGTGGTGAAAGTAAACGAGCAAGAACAGAAGAAATTGGCAAGCGATTTTTTAAGACCAATACAGATCTCTTTCAAATCTCCGAAATTCATGTTGCCTATCAGATTAGGAATGGCAAATGCAGATGGCGATCAGGACATGATTGTGTATTCCTTCACCAAAAAAGGAAGGATAGAAAGCGCTAACTATCGCACTGTTTTATTGCCAACAGGAAAAAATGTGCCACTTTTCGTGCAAAATAATTTTGCTAATTTTTATTCAAACCTTTTTCAACATCAATGGAGTATGGATGGAAAATCTGTTGCCATGCTGGAATATGCATGGGACGTGAGCCCGCAGAATTACGTGAAATGCGATCCTTGTGTAGCAACAGCCCCGTCAACACAAAATCTTGTTCAATCGGGCGTTTGGTGGTTGCAGCGCGACTGGAATGATTATGAAGATGAGGAACAGTACAATGACAACTATTCACCGCATGTTTTCTTTACGCGTATGCATGTGCGTTATAATCGAAATGCATTCCCGCAGGATTTGATGTTTGAAGAAACAGCAAATGAAGAAAACTTTCAGGCACGATATATTATCACGCATCCGGCAACAGGAGATTTTGATTGTGAAGCAGGAAAAAAATATCTACAGCAATTAAAAGAAAAACGAAAAGAGGAATTGCAAACCCTAACCGCATTAACAGGAAAAACATACAGCAATTGGGATGTAACAGCAAGCAATGAAGAAAAAAATATTTCTGAAGAAAGCTCTTATAAAACAGTAGCGTTTGAAATAACAAAGCCTGATAAAAAGGGAACTAAAATTTTATTTGCTGCGCTGGGAGTAATGGGATTGGTATCGTTGGTAAGGATAAGAAGGCGAAACAATACTTGATAATAAAGAAAGAGGAAGTAGCTAACACTATTTCCTCTTTTATTTGAACATTTTATCTTTCTTTCTCACAAAGCCTCCAGCTTTTTGTTACTTTTATCATCCAATAATAAATTATGGAAACTGTAATTAAGATTAATCCTTCAGAACTTAATGCAAGCCTAATTAATAAGATTAAAAAATTTATAGGCAATAAGCAAAACGTGGACGTTATTATTTCTTTGCGTGAATTTGATCCTGCTTATGCGGATGCACTTGATCGCTCCATTGAGCAAGCAGAAAGTGGCAGAGAAATTATCTCTATGACGATGGAGGAATTTGTTGATTATGTTCCAAAAAAGAAAGCATGAAGAACGTTGCGTTTACATCTATTGCTTTTCAAGAATATAATGAGTGGTTTGAAACCAATGCACAGATGATTACTCGAATCAAAACTTTAATACGGGATATTGATCGCGATCCTTTCAAAGGCATTGGCAAACCTGAGCCATTAAAAGGAAATTGGTCTGGTTATTGGAGCAGACGAATTGATCAGGAGCATCGTCTTATTTACAAAATAACTGATACACAAATTCTCATCGCTAAATGTAAAGGGCATTATTGATTTTTTCTTTCTCACAAATTCAATATTTTGCATAATCATAAATAAACGATTATGCTGAAACGATTGTTGTTCGCCAACTTACTTCTTATCGCTTACCACTTCTCCCCCGCTCAGGATCCGTGGAAAATCACTGCTGATAAAATCGACCCCTCAAATTATTACGGTGTTACTGTTGCCAATGGCATGATTGGCATCGTGTCTTCGCCCGAACCGTTCAAAGTGAAAGATGTAGTGCTTGCAGGCGCTTATGATTTATATGGCAGGGGGAGAGTGAGCAATTTTTTGCGAAGTTTCAATTTGCTCAATATGAAATTAAGCATCGATGAAAAAGAGATTGCCGCAAAAGAAATTAGCAATATGAAGCAAGAATTGGACATGCATCATGCGAACTTCATTTCTTCATTTGATTATGGGGATAAAGCAAGCGTTTCATATACTTATTATGCTTTGCGACAATTGCCTTACACTGTTTTAATGGATGTTTCCATAACTGCAAAAAAAGATATTTCAATTATTGGTTCGAGCGTTATGGAAGCACCAGATGCTTTGAAAGATGTTCAGAATTATTATAATGAAATCGACAGGCCGCATGTACTTATCAGTCTGCTCACTTCATCAGCCAAAAGCCCAACTGGAAAATTATTAATGTGCGCATCCACCACATTTTTGTTCAACGAAATGCACGGACAAGAACCTAGGGTACTTCACGAGATGTGGGATAATAATATGCACCTAATGAAATTCAGTAAAAAAATAAAAGCTGGCGAAACATATCATTTTTCTATTGCAGGATCTTCTATCACATCTGCACACCATGATGATCCCTTGAACGAAGGAGAGCGGCTGACAATTTTCGCAAAGCTTCAGGGAAGAGAGCGGCTGATTATGTTCCATAACAATGCATGGGATGAATTGTGGAAAAGCGATATCGCTATTAACGGTGATGCACAAGCGCAGCAGGATGTACACAGCATGATTTATCATTTATATTCTTTTGTGAGAGAAGGAACTTCATTAAGCCCATCACCAATGGGATTAAGTGGCTTGGGCTACAATGGCCATGTTTTCTGGGATGCCGATTTGTGGATGTTCCCTTCGCTTTTAGTACTACATCCTGAACTTGCAAAATCGGTTATTGATTACCGCTATGAAAGACTTGAGGCCGCAAAACAAAATGCATTTGCCAATGGATATAAAGGTGCGATGTATCCTTGGGAGAGCGCAGGAACAGGTGTGGAAGAAACACCTGTGTGGGCTTTAAGCGGTCCGTTTGAACATCATATCAGCGCGGATGTTGCGCTTGCCGCATGGAGCTATTATTGCGTCACTCAGGATAAAATATGGCTTAAAGAAAAAGGATGGCCAATACTTTCTGCCACTGCAGATTTTTGGGCATCGCGAGTGGAGAGAAATGGCAATGGCCATTATGATATAAAAAATGTGGTTGCTGCTGATGAGTGGGCGGAGAATGTAGATAACAATGCATTCACGAATGCTGCCGCAAAAGCAAATTTGCAAAATGCAACAGAAGCCGCAAAAATATTAGGCATTGTTCCTGATGCAGATTGGATGAATGTTGCGAATAATATCCCAATCTTAAAAATGGAGAATGGCGTAACAAAAGAACACGCTGCTTATCATGGCGAAGGCATTAAGCAAGCTGACGTAAATCTTCTTGCTTATCCTTTAAAAGAAATTACAGATGTGGCGCAGATAAAAAAAGATCTGGAATATTATGAAACGCGTGTGCCCAATGAAGGCACTCCAGCGATGACGCAAGCAGTGTTTGCATTATTATATTCGAGGCTTGGTGATGGTGAAAAAGCTTATCATTTTTTCAAAGATGCTTATGAGCCAAATCTTAATCCTCCTTTTCGTGTAATTGCTGAAACAAAAGGTGGCACCAATCCATATTTTGCAACAGGTGCTGGTGGAATTTTGCAAAGCATGCTAATGGGTTTTGGCGGCTTGGAAATAACACCGAAAGGCATTATCCAGATCAAGTCAAAATTGCCAGCCAATTGGAAAAGCTTAACGCTCATTGGAATTGGAGAAGAAAAGAAAAATTATTCAGTGAAATAGTTTTTAAGAACAGGGTTGTGCATTTGTTTCCAAAATGTTTTGACGAAGATTTTGTTTCGTGATTCCATTTTGTGATTAGAAACAATAGCCATATTAACGGATCGCTTTACAAATCAAAGGCATCAGACGGTTGCTTAATAAATTCATTATGCATTGCAGCCGTCAGATGCCTTATTCACAATACCATCTCTAAACAAATTCTTAATTACGAAGCAGCACCAGCACTCGCTTTTTTATTCAGCAGATTATCATAGATCATGCCATAGCCTTCATTCCGAGTTGGCCTAAGATCTTTTATCAGCGACTTTTTATTAAGTCTTCCGTTTGGCAATTTTTCATGGCTGTTAGAATTGGGGTTTGTCATTACAACAACGGGATCTTTGATACCACGAAGCCTTAGCTCCATAGCAACATATTCCTTCTGCATCTCAAGAAGTTCAGCATGGCTGTTGATCATTTCAGATTCCGCTTTAACAAGTTTCCTATGCACTTTAGCAGTTTGACTTCGGCGAAAGCCAAACCCGATTAACATGGACACTGCAACAATCGCAAATAGAATAAGTGGATTGATTGAGAATTCAAACGTAAGCACTGAGGATGTAAGCATTGTAGTTTAATTTAAGGTTAAGGAATGTATGATAGATAAAAATTAAAAAAATTTCTTCCGTTGATGAGGAATCCAACCGAAACGGAACAAGTTTATTAATAAGGCAACATGATCGGGGCTATCAAAGTTTTTACTGAAAACTGCAATTTGATTGAAAGCTGATTGTTGAGATGAGGAGGCAAAAACAGGAAAGATAATTCCTGGTTATAGATTTTTAATCTTTGGAAGAATTGTATCATTAGAATAAGTGTTTGACTTTGATCAACAGCATTCATGCCAAAATTTATTCATTGATAATTAACTCAGTATGCTTGGTTCTCATCTATTGCTTTCCTAAATAAGAAAAGACTATTCCCAAAATTGGATGTTTAGACCAGTTACTAGTTTGCAGTAATAATATTGAAGATTGGGTCATTGTTAGAACCTTCAATAAACCTTTTGTCTAGCTTACTTTAATTCCAGATTGCAGCCTTTCTAGCCCTGTGCCGCTATGGTTGGATCTAAAAAGAAAACATTTTCAGTTAAACAATAATTTATTAATTTGCAAATTCTTGAAAAGGATTGCATCCATATTATTACTAGTTGTTCTGTTGTTCAATTTCATTGGATACAGATTTTTTTCCTCTTATATGGAAGAAAGGGCGAATGCAAAATTAGAATCAAGCCTTGATAAGGAAGAGTACGATGATGCACAGCTTATCGCAATAAAAATCCCTGTAACACATTTAGCTTATTACAATACTTCCACCAAATTTGAAAGGGTTGATGGTCAGGTTGAAGTTAAGGGCGTTCAATACAAATTTGTAAAACGTCGCATTTATAATGATTCTGTTGAAATGCTTTGCATTCCTAATCAAACTGCCATGGGCCTTCAATCTGCTAAAGATGAGTTTTTTAAATTAGTGAATGATCTGCAGCACACAGGACAAAACAAAAAATCAGACTCACATTCTTCTAAAAATTTCTCTGTTGATAATTACACAGTGAATGATTCTTTCACTTTATCAGAAATTTATTTTTCTAATATTGAAAGAATAAGCCCCTATTCATCAGATATACTTACACGTTATTCTGCCACCGCAGAACAGCCCCCCGAACATTGCTAAGAGTATCTTTGCGAGCATAAAATTTATTTCAGCAATGGAATAATTTCTACCATCATTCATTTTGGATGATGTTTTACCAATCATTTATTTACAAAATCAATTATGAAGAAGATCATGATCATTGCTTGTGCAGCAATATGTTTTGCCGCATGCAACTCGAAGAAAGACTACGACCAAATCTTTAAGGACCCGAATCTTTATTGCAAAACAGTGTATGAACTCAACAACGTTGTAATGGGCAATAATTTCGGGCCTATCGTCGCCTCGAGAAATTATATGTATGCCGCTGTGGCGGGCTACGAAGTAATAGCTGGCGGATATCCTGATAAATACAATTCGCTCGCTGGACAATTGAAAGGATTACAATCTGTTCCTCACCCAAAAGCTGGGCAAAAAATAGATTTTGAATTCAGTGCTTTGCTGGCTTATTGCAAATTGGGTGAAGCCGTTACTTTCCCAGAAGGTAGTATGAAAATTTATGTAGATAGTCTGAAAATGCTTGCACAAGATCATGGAATGCCTTCCGACATTTTTGATAATTCAATAGAGTATTCTGATTCCGTTTCTGCAGCCGTTATGAGATGGAGCAAGAAGGATAACTATCTTCAAACACGTGGTGCATCACAATACACAGTAAATGATTCGCCGGGAAGATGGGTTCCAACGCCTCCTGCATATACATCTGCTATGGAGCCGCATTGGAGAGAGATCCGCAGTTGTGTTATTGACAGTCCTGAGCAATTTATGCCGACACCACCTTATCAATTTAACGTCACTGAAAAAAACAGCGATTATTATAAAGAGGTAAAATTGAGCCAGAATATTGTTGATAGCCTCAATCCTGAACAAACATGGATAGCAGATTTTTGGGACGATAATCCATTCAAGCTAAACGTGTCTGGGCATTTGATGTTCGCTACAAAAAAATTCTCTCCCGCAGGACATTGGATGGGCATTGTTGGCATCGCCGCAATAAAATCAGGAGCAGATTTTTCCAAAACAGTAGAAGCTTATGCTAAAACATCCATCTCATTATTCGATGCATTTATTCAATGCTGGAATATAAAATATACATACAATACATTAAGACCAGAAACAGCTATCAACAAATATTTTGATCCGAACTGGAGACCTCACTTACAAACACCTCCTTTTCCTGAATATACTTGCGGGCATTGTACTATTTCTTCTGCTGCTGCGGAAACATTGACAAGTGATTTTGGTGAAAACTTTTCTTATAACGATACTACTGAACTTGATTTCGGGATTAAAAGCAGATCATTCACTTCTTTTAAAGACGCTGCAGTTGAAACACTCAACTCTCGTTTTTACGGAGGAATCCATTACCATTATTCTTGCCTCATCAGTAATAAAATGGGGAAAGAAGTTGGAGATCTGGTTGTAACCAGACTGAAGATGAAAAAAGATTAATACAAAAACTACTGCTTATGAATCTGATTAAATTAAAAAAACATTTTGCATCATTCGCGATTTTTATTTGCATGATGTCTCCATTATTTCTTTTGGCGCAAACAGATAATGATGCGATCATGATGAACAAGACACAATGGTGTACCGGTGCGACCTATATGAATTCTCAATGGAAAAATTATTGGGAAGGCACATTGAAAAGAAACAACCTGAACATTGGCAATGTTTCTACTCAGTCAATAATGCTAATGACCAATTATGGCATTACCGATAAGCTTAACGTTATGGTTGGTGCACCTTACATTTGGACACATGCTTCTGCGGGCACATTGCATGGCTTGAAAGGCTTTCAGGATCTGAGCTTATTCGTAAAGTGGAAACCCATCACATTTAATTTGGGTAAGGGGAAATTTTCAATTTTCACCATCGGAGGATTGAGCACACCGACAAACAATTACAACACAAGTTTTCTTCCGATGTCAATAGGACTTGGAACCACTAATCTCATTGGAAGGTTAATGCTCTACTATAAAACAGGAATATTTTTCGCGAGGGCTTCTGGTTCTTATGTATGGAGAAGCAACACAAAAATTGATCAGTCATCTTATTACACTACAGAAATACATTATACAAACAAAGTACAGATGCCGGATGTGTTCACTTTCAATGGAAGCGTTGGCATCTATAAAAAATATCTCATTGCAGAAGCAATGGTTGATAACATGACGACTCTAGGAGGATTTGATATCAGGAGAAATGACATGCCCTTTCCAAGCAACAGAATGAACAGCACAAGTATTGGCGCTCACGTGAAATACACTTTGCCTTTTGATACGCATCTTTCTGCAGTGGCAGGAATAGATTATGTGCTGAAAGGAAGGAATGTGGGGCAGGCAACAACTTTCAATGTTGGCGCTTTCTATGCACTTTATTTGAGCAAGAAGGAAAAAAATTCTCATGAATCATCTAAAACTCATTGATATGAAAAAGACGAGTTTATTTATAATAGCAATCTTTTCTCTTCTGCAATACTCATGCAACAAAAACATTAGTAACAGAACAGCAAATTTGCCGGCACTTAACCCTTCAAGTGTAGATGTGAATGCAGGCACCTGGAAAACAGTGTTGCTTTCAAGGCCTGATACTTTTGCAGTGGCTGCACCTGCTGCAACTAATTCAACTGCCTATGCAGCAGATTTAAATGAAATAAAAGGTTATCAGCATAATCTTACCGACGATGATCATGAAAAAATAAATTACTGGGCTGCTGGTGGTGTGCTAAGATGGAATGAAATCATGCGCGGATTGGTGGCAAAATATAATCTGCCCCCTTATCAAAATCTGGACGGCACTTATCCGGCACCAAGTTCCACTAACCCTTTCGCCTATCCGCTTTTCCCATTTTCAAATCCGCCTTATGCAGCAAGGGCGTATGCATACATCAGTGCAGCTCAATACGATGCATTAGTGGCGTGCTGGTATTACAAAAACAAATACAATCGTCCGGCTCCGTATAAAGTAGATTCATCAGTCAGCGTATTTGTAACAAAAACAAACCTGCCATCATATCCTTCTGAAGCAGCAGTGCTGGCTGGCGTTACAGCAGAAATGATAAAACTATTATTCCCTGATGAAATTGCAAGCATACAGCAAAAAGCCCAGGAGCAGGAACTGGCGACTATTGAATCGGGCGCTGCAACAAGAAGCGATGTTACCGCAGGCGAAGCATTAGGCAGATTAGTCGCTCAACAATTTATTACACGTGGCCGTGCTGACAAAGCCGGTGCAGCAATCGGCACGCCAACAATATGGAATGGCCTAGTTACACAAACAGAAGCTGCCGGCCAAACGCCTTGGTTTAGTTTAGAAGTCCCGGCACGCCCTCCCATGCTACCATTATTCGGAAAAGTAATTCCGTTTTTATTTGATACAAATACAGTTGTTAGCCTTCGCCCAGGGCCTCCGCCTTCAACAGGCAGCGATCAGATGAAGCAGGAAACAGAAGTGGTATATAACTATGTAAAAAATCCAAGCCGCGATAATTTGCAGACCGTCCAATTCTGGGCAGATGGTGCAGGTACTTACACACCCGCCGGACATTGGGACGCCATCGCCGCGGAAGATTTTGTTTCACAAAACTATAGCGAAGTGAGATGGGCGCGTAATATGGCATTACTCAACATGTCATTGATGGATGCTGGGATTGTTTGTTGGAGTACAAAATATTATTATTTCAATCCCAGACCAACTCAAATGAATTCAAGCATAAAAACATTAACAGGCATACCTAATTTTCCGGCTTATATATCTGGCCATTCAACATTCAGCGGTGCAGCATCAGTTATTCTTGCACATATCATACCTGCCAATGCAAGTAAATACATGGCATTGGCACAGCAGGCTTCAATATCAAGAGTAATGGGTGGAATTCATTATCCAAGCGACTGCTCAGTGGGTTTGCAGGTTGGTCAAAATGTAGGAACGTACGCCGCTCAAAGAGCATTGACCGATGGCGCAGAACAATAAAAATTTTGGTTTAAGCAATACAAGCATAAGACCCTTCGATTCTTCGCGGGGTTGCTTTTAAAATTCGAGTACTAAATTATGAAGCAGATTACAACTGAACAAAAAATTTATCAAGTGTTGCGCATCGCTGCGGCAATGTGCTAGA
>CAIYPC010000621.1 GCA_903927975.1 uncultured Bacteroidota bacterium
ATGATGTGCGATATCTTTTCCTTACTTTTCTTCACAAACGCCAGCATTGAATTAAAGTGTTTACGCTCATCGGTCTTAGCACTTTCGTATGTGCCACCAAAGCACCCCATGATCTGGTAGCCACTTTTCAAAGCGTATTGCTCACAGGCTTTCTTTTGTGTTTCCAGGCTCATGTTATTGTCCGCCTGCTCCTTTGTTGAAACCCTTGTATAAATTACGCAATTGCGTGTAGCGGCTGTTTGTTTGTTCTTTCCTTTTCCAAATGTTTGGAATAACTCAAGTCCGTGTTTACTCATGCTGCAATTTTAATTTCTGTTTGATTACTAATACTCATAGCAATTTCCTTGCCTGACTTTTTCCCTTTTGACCAGCTGTTATACACTACTGTCGAAAAGGTTTTTAATGTTCTGATTAGCTCCAAAATCCGCTCCTCATCCCATTCTTTAAAAGTATCCAGACTTCTAACGTCTTCTACTGATATATCCTCTGTCCTTTCTAATGAATCTAATTTAATCTCTTTTCCCATAACAAATGTTTCTTTTTTCACAATTAACAAATCCTTTCAAAACCTTAGACTTAAAAACGCACAGCTTTTTTATCTATGGGCTTTTCAAGTTGCTCTCACTTCTTAACATCAGTCCATAAATTCATGGTGCAGAATTATGTCCCATTGCTGCAACGCAGAAATGGGATATGTTTCTTTTTCAACTTCTGGATTATAATCTACCTCTACTACGACTGCCCCACTATCTATCCCTATTATACAATTTAATAGGTCATATTTTTCAAGCAGCGCTGAAAATCGCATAATGCCATCGGGCTTAACCCAAAACTGAATACTCTTTGTAGAAATTTCATTCATAAATTTTCGTTTTTCTGGTTTTTAAAATTGTTCACTTATTTGTCTTTTCTTCTTATCCGGTTTAAAAAAGGCACAAAAATACCTGCACCCTAAAAGGTACTTTACAGGGTTACTCAGAGTTGTGCTTGGTTGTGCTGAACATTGTTGGGTTATATCAAACAATGTCATTTTGTGTAACTGTTTTATAACCTTTCAGCCTGAACTAAAGAACAAGCGATAACAACTACATAAACCAATAATCTTAATAAGCAATATGAAATTTTGGCTGAAATCCATACTATAGATACTGCAATTACTACACCGGAAAAATGAAGTTGGCAGGGCGAAAATTCATTCCAAATGAAATCTAATTCTCCTCTAATTTTCTGCAAATCCCTTTCAAAATGCAATCAAATAGCGAAAAATATATTTATTTTGCTATTGTCAAATAGTCATAGCCGCTAATTAGGTATGTCATGTAATGATGGCAGTTTTTGCATGGAGAGATTGATTAAATAACCTAATATTCAGTTGCGTATTACTACATATTGTGTAGTAATACGCAACTGAAAAATAGTAACTTTCGAAAGGTATAAGCATACGGACTTTTTAGATACTTAGCTCCAGAAATTGAAACAATAGACAAATGTAGATAAACAATATTTATTTATTTTTTGTCGCAAATATTTACTAAATTTGCGACAACAATATGAAAATTATATTGCATTGTTTACTACTTTTAAAAATCCTGATGTATTTTCTTAATTCAGACTCAAGTACATAATTCTGTCATCAAAGAAATGTGCAGCGGCAACCATATCTCCATGAGACTTATCTTCTAATTCTGTCGCCAATTTTGTTTCATAGGCCCTAGTAATAACATCTCTATCTATCCTCATGATGGGTAATGGCAAACCAAGTTTCAAGTAATAGTACCTCTGCAAATCACAAAGAATCTCCTTGCCATTTGCGATATATTTTATTTTGGGTCTAAGGGCCTTTACTGCTAAATCTGCCTTCTCATCAATAACAAATGACGATTCAAATTCTTCTTCATAATCTGCGTATGAATTTTCTATCTGGCTTTCAAATACATCAGACTCAATGTTTCGAATGTCGGGCATAGCTTTTGGGTACTTGAAAAAATAAATAAACACCTTGACTAGGATAAAGAATAATATCGGTTGCAGAACGATCATTGTTTTATTTTTATTGAATGTAAAAAC
>CAIYPC010000622.1 GCA_903927975.1 uncultured Bacteroidota bacterium
ACAAAATAATTAACAGCTAAATCGTCAATGCATACCAGCTTACAATTTTTTTGCCTAATTGATTTTTGATAATTCGTCCCAAAATAATAACCATCCAACACAACAATTTCATCTCTTTTTAGAATATCGTCTAAATCAAATTTTATTTCTTCTGTTGCAGCTATTTCATCAGGTGTTTTGAAAGGAAGTTGCCCCGGCAATACAATACATTCATCACAATACTTCCTGATTTCATTCTCAATGAAATCTGAGGACTTACGTAGCACGAAAACAAGATGGAAATTTTCTTTAAGAATGTCAGCAAGTGCAAGTAGCCTATAAATATGACCAAAACCTATAAAAGAATTCCCGTCGGCGCGAAGTATTACCTTTTGTTTATCCATGGAAGCCGTTCAGCATAGCATATTTCAATTCGGCAAGTTTCCAGTCCGTTTCATTATCGATATCCTGCACTTCTAATTCATCTAAAATAATTGTACCAGAGTTATCAGTAAACAATTTTTTTTCTTTCAAAAACGAATTTACATCCATCCAATAAAATTGTCCTGCATCATGATAAGATGGAGCCAGATCTTGTGAACGCTTTTTTAGATTTTCAGGCCAAGTCATAGTCACCTTGCCATCATTGTTTATTGTTAAGGCTCTCAAAATCGGGTAGCTAAATGAACAAACTGGAAATACGGAATCAAATTTCTTTTCTTTAAGCAAATCAAAACTTTTTTTGAGATTAGTTTTGGATATGAAGGGAGCTGTTGGATAAATACAACAGGCATAGTCAAAGTTCATATTGTTTCGCAGCAATTCTTCTAATACTTCCAGCATAACATCGGCAGTTCCCGAATAATCATCCGAGTTTTTGATTGATCTAAAAAAAGGAATTTCGGCTCCATATTTTTTTGTTACCGCTGCTATTTCATTATCATCAGTGGACACCATGACCATATCAAACAACCCACTTTCCAATGCTGTTTCTATTGAATAAGCTATAATGGGCTTGCCCCTAAAATTTTTGATGTTTTTTTGGGGAATACGTTTGCTGCCACCCCGCGCAGTTATGACTGCTACATTAGCCATGATAAAAAGAAAAAATGCTTTCTATAACATATTCCTGCTCCTCTTCGGAAAGTGTTGGGTACATAGGTAAACTTAAGCAGCGACTATAGTAATTTTCGGCTTTTGGATAATCACCCTGTTTAAAGCCCTGCTGCTTATAATAAGGCATTAAGTGTGCAGGTATATAATGTACCTGCGCAAAAATATTTTTTGTCTTCAAAAAATTATATAACCCCAATCTGTTTTCCACTTCAATGACATATAAATGATATGCATGAGATTCCATGCTGCCCGATTGTCCAAACAACCATCGCTTGCCAGAAAACGCTTTTTCATATTTTGCTGCTATTTCTCTTCTTTTTCGTAGGCCTTCATCAGCCCTCTGCAATTGTGAAATACCTAACGCTGCCTGAAAATCTGTCAATCTATAATTGTATCCCAGTTCCTGCATTTCCATATACCATCCGGGATAATTATCAACTTTTTCAGAAGCATTTCCTGCTGCCCATTGTTTGTCGTTTTGAAACACGCTGGTGTTTCTGCTGATGCCATGTGTGCGCAATAACATCAGCTTTTCGTATAAGGATTTGTTGTTGGTAGTAATCATGCCGCCTTCGCCGCATGCTATATGCTTAACCGGATGAAAAGAAAAAATGGCTAGTTCGGCAAATGAGCCATTGCCACAAAACTGTTTTTTACTATTGCTATCGATAAAATAGCCCCCAGGAGCATGGCAGGAATCTTCAATAATCCATAGACCATGTTTATCAGCGAGTTTCCGGAAAGCTTCAAGATTTACAGCGCGACCTGCAAAATCAACGACTACAATACCTGCATAAGTTTTCTCAGGAGATTCCTCTAATATTTTTTTTACAGCATTAAAATCTAGTAAATAGGTTTCGGCATCTATGTCAGCAAATTCTATTTCTCCCCCACAATATCTTATACAGTTCGCCGAAGCAGCAAATGTGATAGGTGTAGTAATTACTTTTTGCCCCGGCTGCACATTGAGAGCCATTGCGCATAAGTGTAAAGCAGCAGTTCCATTTGCAACGGCTATCGCATAATCTGCACCGACATATTCCGCAAATACTTTTTCAAAAGCTGCAATTTGTGGTCCTTGTGTTAAATAGTCAGACTGTAGTGTGTTCGTTACCGCGTCAATATCTTTCTGAGAAATATATTGCCTTCCGTAAGGTATTGGCTTCATAAAATTAGACTGCAAAACTTTGGTCGACGTGAGTTTTAATAAGTTGCCTCAATTCTTCAATAGTAAGAAAAACAGGGTTTGTGCCTGAATTATAACTGAAACCTTCCTTCACTCTAACCGGCTTGAAATGCTCTATAAAGTCAACCAGCTTCCAAGATGGCACCTGTGGAAGGATGGCATAATATTTACCAAGATCATAAGTGGAAAAGGAATCAGACATGGTAATCATTTCTTCATGGATTTTTTCTCCTGGTCTGATGCCCACAATTTTCTGTTCACACTCTGGGCCCACAGCCGTAGCCACATCAACAATTTTATAAGAAGGAATTTTAGGAACAAATAGCTCACCGCCCCAGGCTTGCGCCAATGCATGAAGCACCATCTCAACCCCATCGGATAATGAGATGTTGAACCTTGTCATAGAAGCATCTGTAATGGGCAAAACGCCTTCCTTTTTTTTGTTCAAAAAGAACGGGATTACAGAACCATTGGATCCCATCACATTACCATATCTCACCACCGAAAACCGGATGGGTTTCGACCCTTTGATATTATTAGCTGCGATAAATAATTTATCAGAAGCCAATTTTGTGGCACCGTACAAATTAATTGGCGCCGCGGCTTTGTCTGTAGATAATGCCACCACTCTTTCAACATCGCTTTCCAGGCTGGCTTTGATAACATTCTCAGCTCCCATGATATTGGTCTTAATGCATTCCATAGGATTGTACTCTGCAATATGTACATGCTTCATGGCCGCAGCATGAATCACAATATCTATCCCTTTAAAAGCGGTTTTTAAACGGTCATAATCCCTCACATCGCCAATAAAGAAACGTATCATTGGGTATTTGTCATGGGGATAGTCCTGCGCCATCTGGAATTGTTTCTGCTCGTCCCTTGAGTAAATGACTAAACGCTTTACATCTGGCCATCTCTTTAAAATGATTTTAACAAATTCCTTTCCGAATGAGCCTGTGCCTCCGGTTATTAATATGGATTTTCCTGATAGCATTAAAGTTTGTTATTTATAAATTCAATATTTGAAGCATAGACTTTATTATTCAAACAGAAATCAAAAAAAGCAGGGCTTGTGTTTTTCACCTGCATTTTTGGAATATTTGCGCCAAAAAGTGAAGAAGTATATTCAAATTCAAGCACTAGGCGATGCCCTGTTTTTAGCGCTGTACCTTTATGCCAACACTTGGTATCGCCTGCAAAAATTGTCCCGGCTTTGGCGCATAAGACCTTAAAATCCTCAGGTTTATAATAGGGCCGCAAATCTTCATCACTTATTCTGGCATAACCTCTTTGCAAAATCTCCATTGGCTTAGTTCCGGCCTTATGGGTTCCTTCAATGTAACAATGAGGACCGTTTTCTTCATTTACATCATTAATATAAAAAAATACTTTAAGCCACTTAATCCTATCCATATCAAAATGATACAATTGTGCTGCTTCCGAAGATGCTTTTTTGCTAAAGCTGGTGCTCCACCACATAGCAGGGAAGTCGAAAATAGGCTCACATTTTAAGTAATTCCTTGCGATATTGATAAGCGTAGGATCCATTATTAAGGATTGTATATCGACATTATCAATCAGATCCTGAATATCAAATCTGTATATTTCTGCCCTTGGGCTTGCAACATCGTATATAATTTTACTATCGTATTCGGGAGGGATTTTGGCTCCTGTTTGCAAAGCAAAATCATAAAGCCGCTCTAAAATATCTCTGTTTAACTTTTTATCAAATTCTACATAACCGTTTTTATCAAGATTTTTATTGATAGCATTAAAACTCCCAATAGATACCTCACCTAATACACCTTGCAAATTTGACGAAATTATTTTTGGAGGATTCTTATGTCTTATTTTTTGATGGAAAGCTTCAGTGGAATAGCCATTTGAATAACAATACAAGCTTATCAATCTTTGGTAAGCTTCATCAGAAGTTTTGCCAGATAGTTCAAAATCATTATAACCCTGTTGGAAAATATCTTCCATTTTTCTTTTATGGAATTTCCTGAGAATACTTTGAGGCAATATTTTTTGAATCATTGAGAAGAAAAAACTCATATCAATTTTTATTTTTTTATCATGTTTTAATAAAAATTACCCT
>CAIYPC010000623.1 GCA_903927975.1 uncultured Bacteroidota bacterium
CAGTTAAAGAAAGCCGAAATTATGTTGACTATATATTTACGTTAAGCCCTTATTACCCAAGCTATATTCTTAAAAAAAATCCTTCCATTCCTTTCATTTGCTCACTCGATTGCGACCAGTATTTTTTTGGCAATTCCGAATTTCTTTTTGATGATTTGAAAATCCATGATGTGCTCATCACCCCTCACAGGTTTTCAAAAGAATTAGCCCACCTTGTCATTTATGGAAAATATAATGTAAGCTTTCAGGTTTTTAAAAATAGCGAAATAGGAAATGGTTGTTTGGCTTTATGGAGAAAGCAATGTCTTGAGTGGTGCAGTGATTCGCATGAGGATGGAAGATTTGCTGATCAAAAATATCTGGATAGTTGGCAAGAACATTTTGGGGAAGGCATAAAGGAAATAAATTATATAGGAGCTGGGCTTGCTCCATGGAACGTAAAGAATTATAAAATATCTGTTAGAAATAAAAACGTTTATGTCGATAATCATAAGCTAGTTCTTTATCATTATCAGGGACTGAGGTTTGTATCAGCCAGGATAATTCAATCTGGTTTGGCACATTACAATTATGAGCCTTCATCTGACTTTTTCAGATTTATTCTGAGGCCTATAGTACAAGCGCTTTTACAATATCAGCATAAAAGGGGGCAGTATTCTATTGTTAGAAACCCACACTATCAAAGCAACACTTTTTTGGGCTTTATTACATCTCGTGGAATGTTTTACATATCCAGAGGGTTGCTCATTAATCTGAATAGCATTTATAAATTCAAAAACGAAAAGCTAAAGCTGCATGGCATTTATACTAAATTTAAAAACGTTTACCGATAAGCGTGGCAACCTTACTGTCATAGAAAAGGTTATTCCATTTGATGTAAAGAGAATTTTTTATATCTATGGAGTTGATGATTCGATAAGAGGCGGCCATAGGCATCATCAAACAATTCAAGCGGCTATATGTATTCAGGGGCAATGCACTATTCTTAACACAGATTCAAAACAAGAAGACATTTTCGTTTTGGATAAGCCTGATAAATGTCTCATCATTGAGCCAAAAGATTGGCATAAGATGTACAATTTTTCAAGAGATGCAATTTTAATGGTGTTGGCCTCAGAATTTTTTGACAGCAATGATTACATATACGAAGAATATGCTAAGGACAATTGACTATGAAGATTTGAGTAAAGTGAATGCCCCTTTTTTCAAGGAATATCAGGAAGAATTTAAAAAGACTCTCGAAAAAGGATGGTATATACTTGGAGAAAATGTAAAACAGTTTGAAAAGGAATTTTCATCTTATACTGGCACAAAACATGCCATCGGGGTTGCATCAGGACTAGACGCTCTGGTTCTTGGCATAAAAGTTTTTGATTTCCCTGTAGGCAGTGAAATCATAGTGGCTGCGAATACATATATAGCAACTATCCTGGCCATCGTTCAGAGTGGGTATACTCCTGTTTTAGTGGAGCCCGATCCTGCTACTTATAACATCAACCCCTTACTCATTGAAGAAAAAATAAATCAAAAAACGAAAGCAATTATTCCAGTCCACTTATATGGCAAATGTTGCGATATGTTGCCGATAATTAAACTGGCAAAAAAATACGATCTTAAAATAATTGAAGATTGCGCTCAGGCGCATGGCGCTATGTATTTTGGAAATAAAGCAGGAAGTTTATGTGACATTGGGGCTTTCAGTTTCTATCCCACTAAGAATTTGGGTGCTTTGGGAGATGCAG
>CAIYPC010000624.1 GCA_903927975.1 uncultured Bacteroidota bacterium
AATAATAGTTATCACAAAAAAACATATACATTTTTGACCGAGTGAAATAAAAATATAGTAATCTGCGTCAAGTCTGAAGAGATTTGTATGAACAATTCCGAATCCAAAAAGCGACTCTTGGCACTTCAGAAGTCCAAATTTTTATCCGTAGAAATTCAGGACGCTTTGCGCTTTGCTATCAAGAAACTTTCAGACGCTGTATACCATGACTCGCAAATTCCCAAGCCCGTCATGGCGAACAAGCGATGGAGTCAAGCTGAAGAAAATCAGCTGGTCGAATCCCTGCTGGCTGGAAACTCCATAGAACTCATCGCAGCCAATCTATCCCGAAGCACCAACAGCGTCTTCAGCAGGCTACATCTTCTTGGTGTCATTTCGATCAACAGTTCTAAGGCGATTGATATCAAGTATCGCGATCTTAGCTTCAAGGAAGAAAGTATAGAAATTGATTTCAACCGAAAGTGCATTGAGTGCGAGAAACTAGTTGGCTCGAAGCGCCTGAAAAAGAATCCAAACTTCTATCGTTGTGAATCTTGCCAGCAGAAATTTGAAACAACCGCAAAATGATTTCTGTATTACCTCAAGAGCCAGTGCCTGATTGGCTTGCAAATATCACTGAAGAAAATATTTCAAATCAAAAATTTGAAATAATAAAAATATTAAAAGATTCACTATATTACCCATCCTGTGGATCTGATGGCCTTCCAATAAATTCTTTCGCAGGATCAATTCGTAGCTTTGTTTATGTTGACTATGGATTCACAAGAAATGAACTATACGAAAAATTTCGATATAAGATTATTGCAAGTAGAAAAATAGCAAAAGAAGAATTAACGCCCACTGGATGGGAACCAAGTTGGAACACTACAGACGGCGATCCAATGATGTATTTAAATTCAAGAATAGCACCATTTTGTGAATGGATTATTTTTGAAATTAACCATATTAAGTGCAGCCTTTTATTTTTATGTGCAGACGGCGTTGCTACATATCAAGCTTTATACAAAAACCATAAGGTAGCACCACGGATAGTTGCGCTGATTCAAACTGGTGTTATTCATGGCAATTGGACGAATTACTCAGATCCAAATACAATTCTCCATCGAACCATATTCTCCAACTCTAAAAACACTCCTGAATACTTGCTGCACGGGGGCTATTACCAGCTTCTAGGTGATAAGTTATATTTCAGACAACCATGCTGGCCAGAATACTCTGAAAAAATTATTAGTATCCCACGAGGTATGATTTTTGATGCCGTATTTAATAGGCATTTCAAAGGTAAGGTAGTATTATGGAAACGCACAAACTCGCTTGATACAGAAATAATTAATAAAATTATAATTACCAATTATTCACCAACAGTTACTTCAGTTCCAAGCCTAAAAATTTGGCACAACCTTTACTCTGAATTAATAAAAAATGAAGATGGCCATCTAAAAATTCCAAATCCATCAATGTTTCAGTACGGATCAACACTAAACTATATTGATAAAATATTTATTTTTAAATGGCATCTCGCCTACGCAGAAATCCTAAATAAAAGTACTTTTGTTAGAAAATTTCTTCAAAATCTCAAATCAAACGATTGGGAAAATAATAATTAGTACGCTTGATATCTTTGATTAATTAACGGCATTGCCAATTCCAAGTCTCGAACATTTGAAACCTTAATATAGTATTCATAGTTTGAACTACCGTCTCTGCTATTTGAGACTCTTCTTTCACCAATATTTTCAGGATCCGTAATTTCTAAGAAATTACCACTTCGTGCACCATCCGATTTTATGTATCCCTCTGATATTGTAATTTGAAGATAATCAACGTAAAAATGTACAAAGCAAATAGCTCTGGTTCTAATTCCATTTTTACGGATACTTATATAGTGCTTTTTATAATTTAAATCAGTATCACCTAATTCCATGTATCGATCACGTAAGTCTTCCCATAATTGAACAACTGATGTGGAAACATTGCTCAAATGGTACGTCTCATCAATTACTACTATGTCATCGACCACCTCAACTTGATCGACATCTAAGTCGCGATAAGTTTCAATTCTTTGTCTCGATTGCGGTTTTTTCTGCTCAAGTGCAATAGTTTTATTTTGATATTTCTTAATTTCCCACAATTCAAAAGGTATATCGGAAAAATTTACACTTCCAAGCTGATATGTATTAAATGTAGGCGCAACAAAAATAACTCTAGATAAAGACCAATCAATATCATTCAAACCAACTTGCTTTCCTGTTTTAGTTGAATATTGAAGAATGAAATCAGCTTTTCGATCGAGAAGCAAAGAAAGATATGTGTATCCTTGATCAACAACGGAATAACTGTGTGTATTTTTATACTCAATGATTACAAATGAATTATTTTCTTTATCATATGCAAGAGTATCAAGGCGATAGTTACTTACAGAAAATTCGGTTGCAATAAATTCAAGTTCGAATATCGTGTGTAGATTATTTTCAACAGTAGTCTGTATTTCTTTTTCATTTGCAAATGGAATTGTTGAAACTTCAATTAGACCATTTTCTTCTAATGAATAGAGGTTCATACGTTACCTTGATTGAATTTAATTGATTGAATTGTCATCGTTTTATTATTAGTGCTTGAACTTAATCTTATAGATTTTCAAGCAATAAAGATACATAGTCTTTTGGAAGTTGATGCCCTGCATTTGGTACAACAGTAACTGGCAATCCAAGCAAGCTTGCAAACTTAGTGACGTTTTCTGGATTGCTCTGCCAGTCCTCTGAACCAACGTGAAACGAACAGTTTAGTGGAGCTGGGTACTGATTGGAACTAGCAAGTTCACTGAGTCGATCTGCATACGGCGGGATAAATCCCATGCTGATTTCCTCGCTTGAAAACTCCCCTACGATTGGCGACAGCAGCAGTATCTTGCCAATGTATGGATCCAATTTCGACAACG
>CAIYPC010000625.1 GCA_903927975.1 uncultured Bacteroidota bacterium
AAATTTTCACATTAGCTAATTCTCAAAAAGGGTTTGCTTTCGTCAAACTATCTAATGATATTGGTTGTGGATTTATTTTCATTCCATCCTGCAATCTTCCCAATCCCGAATACACAATCTTATCTCCCACTTTCAAACCACTTGAAACAACATAATAATTGCCAGCCCTGCTGGTAACTGCGATAGGCTTGCCCGTTACTTTGCTGCTGTCGTTCACTGTAAATACAAAAACTTTATCCTGCGTTTCAAAAGTTGCTTCCTGCGGAACGATGATGGAAGTGGATGTTTGCTGTGGCACTCTTATTTTTCCAGTGTTGCCTGAACGTAGCAGCCCTAGCGCATTTGGAAATGTTGCACGGAAATTAATTGTACCGATTGATTTATCAAATTGTCCCTGCACGATTTCTACTTTTCCTTTTTGCGGATAAATAGTATTGTCAGACAAAAGCAATTCCACTTGTGGAAGCTGTTTTATTTTCTCTTCGATCGTGTTGCCAACAATTTGTTTTTTGAATTGCAGAAAATCTGTTTCACTCATGGAGAAGTAAACATGCATTTCTTTTGTTTCGGAAAGCATCGTCAATGCATCCACTGTACTTCTTCCAACAAGGCTACCAGTTTTTAAAGGAATCTTTCCGATAAAACCATCAGCAGGCGATACTATTTTAGTGAAGCCAAGACTAATATTTGCCGATGCTACCGCAGACTGCGCCTGATCAACATTTGCTTTAGCAACATTATATGCAGCCTTTGCAGATTTCAATTGAACATCGGATACCACATTGTTTTGTACCAAAGGCGCCAATTTTTCTACGTTGATAGAAGCATTTTCCAGCGCTGCTTTTGCAGACTGTAAATTAGCAGTGGCATTATTCAATTGTTCCTGATAAGGACGTGCATCGATATGAAAAAGCAATTGCCCTTTGTGAACCGCCGCGCCTTCATCTACATAAATTTTATCCAGATAGCCATCTACCTGCGCACGAATTTCTATATCACGGCTTCCTTCCAATGAAGCAGTGAACTCCTTGGATGTATTGACAGGATAAGCTTGAAGTGTAATGACAGGCAAAGCCTGTAGTGGCATTTCTATAGCAACAGGAGCAGAATTTGCAGTGTTGCAACTATAGACAATTGAGATAAGAATTGATGTCAATAAAAGGATAGACATCGCCGTTAATTTTGATAATTTAAAGTGATTCATTGCGTTGATTGTTTGTACTTAATAATTAATTAACATTGGTAGAAAAGCTAACAGCGTTAGAAAACAGAACAAAAAAAATCTGTTCTTGTTTACAGGTTTTTAATAAAAGCAGCAACCGTGTCGTCCATGACTTTTTTGTTCATAGTAGAAGTGATGTCCGATGTGCGCATTATCATGATAGAAATCAAGCCGTGAATGACGCTCCAGAAAGCATGTGTTTTAAAACAGGCATCTTCACTTTTTGATTTTTTCTTTGAAATGACCATTTGGATAGCATCGTAAACCAAATCATTGAAAGCATTCAGTTCTGGTTTCATTTTACCAGCGCCACAGCAAGGCATCCCTAATCCATACATCAATTGGTAATATTCCTTATTCTTAAAAGCAAAGTTCCAATAAGCATTGGCAAGCGCTTTTATTTGTTCTTCAGGATTCTCATATTTTTTTACAACGGCTTCTAATTTCTCTTGTAGCAGCCGGAAACCATCCATAGAAATCTCAAATAAAATCGCTTCTTTGTTTTCAAAATAATCATACACCACCGGCACACTGTAATCTATGGCGTCAGCAATTTTTCGGATTGAAAGCGCTTGCCATCCATCTTCCTTCACGATTTTTAAAGAAACATCCAGAATTTTATTCTTTGTTTCTTCTTTCAACCGCAACACTCTGTCTTTGCTAGCCATGATTTGCTCCTTGTTAATGTTGTTACTTTTCCTAACACCGTTAGGCAAAGTTAACAGCATTAGCTTTTCATTTCCAAAAAAATTTTAAAAAATATTTTTTTCACACGCTAGTCTTGTCTATAGTACGCTCCAAATTTTATCGAAAGATCTCGTTCAGAAGACATCAAAAAAATATACACGGATAAAATAATCCACCTTAATGAAGTTCCTCATTTCCCACTTCAATATCCCAATGCGCCAATAAAAGTTCAAATCGGTGCTGCTCTGCTTTTGCAAGTGCTGCCAAATCAGGATATAATTGTGCTTTATATGGAACAGTGAGATTTGCATCAAAAGCAGTTGCTGCATTTTTGAAAACGATGGTCACCCTGAAATCCCAACGAGTGTCTTCGCCGCTATGCAACAATGGCTTTGATGCAACAACGCTTATGATATCACCCTTCTCTATTGCCTTTTTCAGCAAAGGATAATGATTCGTTTTCCATAGATTGACAAACTCATCTGCAAAACCCCATTTTACTTTATAATAATTTTCAACAGTAAAATAATCTTTGGAAGACGATGTTTGCGCCGATATGGCGGGAGCAAGAAATAAAAAAGCTATTGCTAACAGCAAGGCATACCTGATTTTTATTTTGCCGGAATAGAATGTGAATGTTTTCATGATTGCATGTTTTATATCATAAATCTACTGAGAAAATTTTTAGAATCTACATAATAGTCTATAAATTTAGTAGGATAATAATCCCAGCCTCCTTATATTTGAAGCTCAAAGATTATCAGGCGCAAAATCGCTGCATAAAAAGTGAATTACTTTTTTTCAGCACATAATCGGATAACTCTAATTTTATTATTACATAAAACCAACTACCATGGCTGAAGAAGTAAAAAAACAGACTGCCCTCGGGGATGTGGCAGCGAGACAATTAGCGATTGCTACACGCACCGTGCCCCAAATGATAACCATCACACCACGATGGCTTACACATTTATTGAATTGGATCCCTGTCGAATCGGGCGTGTACAGATTGAACAAAGTAAAAGATGCAAACAATGTTGAAGTTGATTGCTCAGGTCGCGATGAGCGTGAACTTCCGCAAACTTTTGTTGACTACATCGACAACCCTCGTGAATATAATTTAAGCGCCGTGAACACGGTACTTGATGTGCACACTCGTGTGTCTGATTTGTATAGCAAACCTTATAATCAAATCAGCGAGCAATTAAGGTTGATTATTGAAACCATCAAAGAACGTCAGGAAAGTGAGCTAATCAATAATAAAGAATATGGATTGCTGCATAGCATCGTGCCATCTCAGCGCCTCAAGACGCGTACTGGCGCACCTACTCCTGATGATTTGGATGAACTCATCACCAAAGTTTGGAAAGAGCCTGGTTTCTTTTTAACGCACCCGCTTGCAATTGCAGCATTTGGTCGCGAGTGTACACGCAGAGGTGTTCCTCCACCCACGGTCTCTTTGTTCGGCTCGCAATTCCTTACATGGCGAGGCATTCCGTTGGTGCCTTCTGATAAAGTGCCGATTGAAAATGGCAAATCAAAAATTATTTTATTGCGCACTGGTGAAAGCAGACAAGGTGTTGTTGGATTGTATCAACCCGGATTGCCAGGGGAACAATCTCCCGGTTTGTCTGTCCGCTTTATGGGTATTAACCATTCGGCAATTGCGTCTTATCTGGTTTCATTATATTGTTCATTAGCAGTGCTGGTTGATGATGCAATCGCTGTCCTTGACGACGTGGAGATTGGAAAATATCATCAATATAATTAGAGAGCTATGAGTTTTGAGCTATGAGCTGAGAGCAGTG
>CAIYPC010000626.1 GCA_903927975.1 uncultured Bacteroidota bacterium
ACATAGAAAGTAAAATCATTTTCAAATCTTAGCTCTCCGTTATAACCTGTATTTATCACATATATACTGTCTAAAATATTATCAAGCATAAAAGAAACTCCATGTCTGTGACTCGTCATCGAATCGATTCTCCTTTGTAATGTTTGAACTTCGGGAAGCTTAAATAAACTGTCATATATTTTTTCTTCCGTAATAGAATCTGAAGTTATTCTATTTGGGTTAGCAATATAACTGGAGCTCTTTTTTTGTACCTTATTCGTTTTCGGGTTTGATTGGCCGTTGCATGCAATAGCGACAAGAAGATAAGTGAGTATGCTAATTAATTTCTGAATCATTTAATTTTTAAATGATTTTACAATGTTATAAAGACAGGGCTGCCATTTTCAAAGCAGTTATTGCAGCTTCTTCTCCCTTGTGTCCGTGTATTCCGCCAATTCTTTCGTCTGCCTGTTGTTGATTATCTACCGTTAATACCCCAAAAATGGTAGGCACAGGCAACATCAAATTTAATTGCACAACTCCATCGGTCACTGCTTTGCACACATAATCAAAATGAGGAGTATCACCGCGCAGCACACAGCCCAATGCAATGAATACATGCGGCCTATTCTTTTTTGATTTCTTATTCTTCTCCCAATAACTTTTTATTGCGAATGCAATTTCAAAGGCGCCGGGCACATTAATAACTGTAATATTTTTTACGTCAGATTTTTTCAAGGCTTTTTTACAGCCTTCTTCCAATGCGCTTACGATGCTGTCGTTCCATTCGGTTCGCACAATAACAACACAGGCATCCTTTGTGTTAGGGATGCCTGTGGTTTTTAATAATTTGCTGTTGCTGATGGATGCCATGAATATTTTAAGTTACAAGATGCAAGAGTCAAGATACAAGTCTATGTGCTATATTCAAAAATATTAGGGAACTTCTTGTTCCTTGATTCTTGTCCCTTGATTCCCTTATTTTGTTACTCCCAATCTCGCCAAATACTTATCAATTTCAGGTGCTCTTTGAGATGAAGGATATTTATCTTTTATTGTTTGATACATTTCAATTGCTTCTTTCGATTTGCCCATGCTCTCATATAAATAACCTGCGCGGAACAAATATTCAGGAGAAAGCAAATCTTCTTTATCAAAACTTGTTCCTGCTTTTTTATATTCTTCTACTGCATCATCTTTTTTGCCCATTTCAGAATATGCATCACCGAGCAAGCCGTAAGCCCTTGCCTGCAACTGATCTGCGGGAGAAGAAAAATCTTTCAGATATTTTACAGCATTGGTGAAATCGCCCAATTTCAGATAACAACTTCCTGCATAGAAACTTGCAAGGTTAGCTGCTTTTGTGCCACCAAATTTTGAAATCACTTTTGTGAAACCTGCATTGATATTATCTCCATTCAATGCGAGCTTTATGGAATCCATGCGATAATATTCTTCAGCATGATACATGGCTGCGGTTGCATCTTTTTCTTTCGGCTCAACAATGAAATTTTTGTAGCCAAGAAACCCTGCAATCACAACCACAATGCCGCCAACGATATAACCGATTATTTTTCCGTTTTTTATCCAGAACTGTTCAACCCCTGCAACCGCATTTTTTTCTTCTTCCAGATGAGCTGGTTTTTTAATCTCAGACATTTTTTCTTTTTTGTTTTCTAATTTGTATCTAAAAAAAATTATTAATCTACAATGAAAGGATAATTTTTGTCAACATAAACATCCTTCAATACTTCATCATCATTCGGCCAAGGAGATTCCTCGGCAAATTTCACTGACTCCGCTACCGTATCAGCAATTCTTTTGTTGATAGCATCTATCTCTGCCTGCGTCGCAAATTTTTGTTTCAAAATGGTATCGAGAACTTGTCCTATTGGATCTCTCTGTTTATATTCTTCCACTTCTTCTTTGGTGCGATATTTCTGTGGATCGGAAATTGAATGGCCTTTGTAGCGATATGTTTTTATTTCGAGTAAAGTCGGACCGCCGCCTTCTCTTGCGCGTTTCACTGCTCTTGTAACGCCTTCGTGAACTGCTTCTGCGCTCATTCCATCGATGGAATCGCCCGGCATTTCATAAGCATCGGCCAGTTTATAAATATCAACCACATTCGATGTTCTTTCAACTGAAGTGCCCATCGCGTAATTATTATTTTCGCAAATAAACACTACAGGCAATTTCCAAAGCATCGCGAGATTAAAAACCTCGTGAAGCATTCCCTGTCTCGCAGCGCCATCACCAAAAAATGTGAGCGACACATTATCTGTGCCTTTATATCTTTCTGCAAATGCAAGACCTGCGCCTGTGCCAATTTGTGCACCCACAATACCATGACCACCAAAAAAGTTCACATCCACCCCGAAGAAGTGCATGCTGCCTCCTTTGCCTTTTGCTGCTCCGGTTGATTTTCCGTACAGCTCTGCCATACAAGCATTTGCGCTCACGCCTTTTGACAGCGCAAGACCATGATCGCGATAACCCGTTACAAATTTGTCTTCAGGTTTTGTTGCTGTCATGCAGCCAGCGGCAATAGCTTCCTGACCGATATATGCGTGAAAAAAGCCACGGATTTTGCCATCCATTTTATATTTTTCTTCCGCCATCAGTTCAAACTGCCGAATGAGTTGCATCAGCTCGTACCAATACAGGTATGTTTCTTTTGAAAATTTAGTAGCCAATTTTACCAAAATTTAGGAGGGCAAAGATAAGGGGTTCGGGGGAAATTATGATAGAAAGTCGGAAGTCGGAAAAGTCCGAAAGAAATACCCTATTTTTTAATCATTCCAAGTCAATTGCTCTTCTTTCGGCAATACGTTATTTCCAATTTCACGCAGATGCGAAAAGCACGCGGAACTTTTGACACATGTAAAATTTGCTGCGTCCTCTGCGTCTCTGTGCGACATCTTCCATCTTCCAGACTTTCCGACTTTCGGTCTTACCTTAGCGGCTTGCTTCATCTTCATTCCATATCGCTCGTTCAATTTAAAAACTCTCAGCAATCTCATTTCGATTTTAGTGAGCGAATTGTTGGCATTTGCGGAAAAAATGGTGTTGGCAAGACCAATTTGCTCGATGCGATTTATTATCTGTGTTTCACGAAAAGTTATTTCACGAAATCAGATGCGCAGAATGTTCATCACGGCTCACAAGGTTTTAGGATTGAGGGGAAATTTGAATTGAATGATGAAGTTGAAAAAGTTGTTTGCATTTTGCGCGAAACAGGAAAGAAGGAATTTTACTGGGATGAAGAACCGTATGAAAAATTTTCTGCGCATATTGGCAAACTCCCCTGCGTCATCATTGCACCTGATGATGTGCAGATTATAACAGATGGGAGCGAAGAACGCCGCCGTTTTATAGACGCATTGCTTTGTCAGCTTGATGCAAAATATTTGCAAAGCCTGATGGATTATAATAAGACATTGCAGCAGCGAAACAGTTTGTTGAAAGCTTTTGCTGAAAAAAAGCAACACGATCATCATTTGCTTGATGTGTATGATGAGCAGCTTGTAAGAAATGGCAACTATGTTTTTGAAACAAGAAAAAATTTTTTAGAAAATTTATTGCCGTCGGTGAAGCAATTTTATTTTCAAATTGCTGGCGCAGAAGAAATGGTTGATATAAAATATGAAAGCCAGTTGTTCAGTTCTTCATTTGAAAATCTGCTGAAACAATTCCGCGAGAAAGATTTGATGCTTCAGCGAAGTAGCATCGGCATTCATAAAGATGATATTGATATAAGTTTGAACGAGCAGCCTTTCAAAACATTGGCATCGCAAGGACAAAGAAAGAGTTTGCTGTTCGCATTAAAGCTTGCTGAATTTGAAACATTGAAAAACGAAAAAGGATTTGCGCCGCTTTTATTGCTCGATGATGTTTTTGAAAAATTAGATGAGAGCCGAATGCACAATTTGCTTCACTGGACTTGCATTCAAAACAGCGGACAAATTTTTATTACAGATACTCACGGCGAAAGAATTCGTAACAATCTTCAAAATTTATCAGTTCCATTCCAATTAATAGATCGTTGAGGTAATCTCTATTCAGATTTATAAACCTTCCACCGATTTGTGCCTTGGATCTTGATATTAACAGTCATGCGCATACGTAAATTATCTCAATGATTTTGGGTATTTTTTAATGAATGGTTGGTGTCCGCATAATAAAAATAAATATGTAAGCGTTTAGGAAACGCTTACATAAACTTATTCTAACCAAAAAAATTGGTAGCACTTTTAATAACATGTTTTATACATGTTCATTTGAGTGCTACCTTTTTTTATTTGTTGACGTAAGGTCTACGATTGAATTAAATGCTTATGGAATGTAAATATCTACGGAAATTTTTTTAATGTCACGCTGGCTGTGAGATGCTTGTCCCTTGTCTCTTGCGCCTTGTATCTTCCCCCCTTGATTCTTGTTCCTTGTCTTTATCTTTGCCCTATGGGCGAATATTCAATGGCTGAGGCCATGAAACAATTTTTAAAGCAGAGCCGCATCAAAGGCTATATTCAAGCTTTTCAGATTGAGGAAGCATGGGAAAAAATTATGGGAAAGACAATCGCCAAATACACTGATAAGATTCACATTCACGGAGGGGTTCTATATATCAGCACAACTGTTGCTCCACTCAAAAATGAGCTGATGTATCAAAAAGAAAAAATCATTGAAAGAGTTAATGATGCGCTGGGAGAAAAGGTGATAAAAGATGTGGTGATTAGATAGTTTTCAGTCTTCAGTTTCCAGTTATGAGATCGAATTTTATTATTGATTACAAATTATAGCCGACCATCGACCAACTACGATCGATCATCTTCTTATTGCGCCTGCACTTCATTCAAACTAAAAATTGCTTTTTCGAAATCAGCGCCAGCCCATTTGTCAAGAATGGTTGCGCCTCTTATAAAGTACAATGTCGGGTTCACTCTCGCTGCGGTTTTAATGGCTGTCACATCACATTTTAAAACAACAACGCTATCTGACAATGCATTTTTTTCAACAAATGATTGCACGTTTTCTACATCAGCAGTGATAAAATAAACAGGGATGTGTTTTGATTTTGCAAAAGTAAAAATCACATTGAACTCTTTGTTCCATGAAGGATTTGGCTCGGGCATTTCTTTCACAAATAAAAAAATCTTGTAGCCTTTTTGGGCAAGAATTTCTTGCGTGCTGTCATTGCCAGCCATTGTTATTAAATTAAAATCTTTAATAGCTGGCTCTGCATTTCCTTTGCGAATAAGTTTGTCGTAACGTTTTGAAAATTTATAAGTGCTGTCAAAATCTTTGGGGAATTTATCTGCAGTAAACTCAACCTCTTTTCCATTTTTATTATATACGAAAGAAATCACGGTGCTATCAGGGATCGCGCCGGGCGGCGGTTTCATACCATCAATAATATTTGCAGAAATTTTATAAGGCAGACAATCAACAACAGGCAAATGCTGGAGCACAAACCATTGAAAAGAAAACGAAGCAACTGTTGTAATTAATAATACCGCGATGCTTGGCACTTGCGAAAGAACAGGTTTAATAATATTCTTATTGATAAACAGGAAGAGTATCAGCACCAGCAATATCAAATCTTTTGTAAACGATTCACCAGCGGTTAATGGAATGCAATTTCCGAAGCAGCCACACTCTCTCACTTTGCCAGATAAATAAGCATAACCAGTAAGGAATGTAAAAAAGATGATCAATAATAAAAGCAGCCAGCTAAATAATTTCATTCTCCATCCAAGAAGAATGGCAACACCAGCAACAATTTCAAACACAATCATTATTACGGAGAAAGCCAATGTGTAATTATCAAGCCAATGAAAATTCCACACTTCAAAAAACTCTTGCATTTTATAGCTCAAGCCTAATGGATCATTGGCTTTAATCAAACCAGAAAAGATGAAGAGAACTCCAACGAAAACTCTGCTAACATTTATAAGAAACTTCATAAAGAATCAATTAAATCTTTTCAATCAGGATTTATGTTTGCCTTCATCGATTAAGATTAACGCGAACAAAGAATAATTAATGATGTCAACGAAGTTTGAATCAATTCCTTCGCTGATTAACGTTTTTCCATCATTCGCAAGTATTTGTCTCACTCGCAATAATTTCATCAAAATCAAATCAACAAAACTTTCCTGGCTCATGTCGCGCCAAGCTTCGCCATAGTCGTGGTTTTTATCTTGCATCACATCTTTTGCAAATTTTATTTTTTCATCAAACCATTTTTCTGCTTCTTGTATTGGAAGATCCTCAACTGATTCGGTTTTTAATTCCAATTGAATAAGACCAATCGCGCCGTAGTTCACCATGCCTTTAAATTCGCTGGCAATATCATCGTCAACAAGCTGTTTTTTTATCTCCTGAATATTTTTGATGCGCTGTGCTTTAATGAAAATCTGATCGGCAACTGATATCAGTCTCAGTACTCGCCACGATGTGCCATAGTCTTTTGTTTTCTTGATAAAAATTTCTTTGCAAGATTGAACCGCTGCGTCATATTGCTTGTCCGTTGCTGTCATCACGTTTATTTCTGCTATTTTCAATTTTATTAATGAATTTTACCGACCAAATGTAAAGATAACAAAGCAATGTTCACACTCAACTGCAAAGGCAGATTACTAGTTATTGAAAATCCTATCGTGATGGGCATTATCAACGCTACGCCAGATTCGTTTTATGAAGGCAGTCGTTTTATGGGCGAAGAAAAAATTTTATTTGAAGCAGAAAAAATGCTCAAAGAGGGAGCTGATATTTTAGATATCGGCGGACAAAGCACTCGACCCGGAAGCATCCAATTAAGTGAAGAGGAAGAACTGAAAAGAGTGATTGAACCAATTGAATTGTTGCACAAAAATTTTCCCGAAGCAATTATTTCAATTGATACATATCAGTCGAATGTAGCTGTGGAAGCGGTTAACGCAGGAGCATCAATTGTGAATGATATTAGTGGCGGAAATATGAACACAGAAATGTTGCAAACTGTCGGGAAATTAAATGTGCCGTATATCTGTATGCACATGCAAGGAATACCACAAACAATGCAGAAAGAACCTCATTATGAAAACTTGATAAAAGAGCTACTTGATTTTTTTATTCAAAAAATAAATGATTGCAAAAAAACCGGCATTCATGACGTGATCATTGATCCTGGTTTTGGATTTGGTAAAACAATAAAACATAATTTTGAATTATTAAAAAATCTCTCCGTTTTCAAAATGCTCGGAAAGCCTTTGATGGTGGGCATCTCGCGCAAATCAACCATTTATAAAACACTTGGCATAACAGCTAATGAAGCACTGAATGGGACGACCGTATTGAACACAATCGCATTATTAAATGGCGCAAATATTATTCGTGTGCATGATGTGAAAGAAGCGAAGGAAGCCATTAAATTGGTGAGCACGATGAGGGATACGAGATAGGGGATACAAGAAAGCAAAAATTATCCTTAACTTAGAAATTGCTACAGCTATTATACTCAATAAACCATCCTACAATTTTTTCTAATCAGCGCTTCGGGATCAGCAAGATTCATTTTGTTTTTATGATTGGGCAGACTATTTTGTAGTGATATTTTCCGAAGGCCTTATCGCTTTTTTTAGAATCATAATTATAACAACCAATTCAAAATGCTTCAACTTCCAAAGCGACTGCAATCAATTGATATTTTCCGTGCTGTTACAATGCTGCTAATGATTTTTGTGAATGACCTTTGGTCTGATAAAGGCGTGCCTCGCTGGCTCGAACATGCAACCAAAATGGAAGATGCATTGGATTTTTCTGACATCATTTTTCCGGCATTTCTTTTTATAGTTGGCTTGTCAATCCCTTTTTCTATTTCTGCAAGAATAGCAAAAGGCGCAACAAAAAGTCAGGTGCTAACGTATATAGCTACACGTAGCTTGGCATTGCTGATAATGGGCTTTTTTCATGTGAACCTTGAAAATTATGATAAGGTCGGTGCTTTTCTTCCGCAACCTTATTGGCAGATCTCTATTACAGTTGCTTTCTTTTTGATTTGGCTCGATTATTCACCCAAGATAGAAAAGAACAGAAAATATTTTTTGCAGGGCTTGGGTGTTTTGATATTGGTGGTGATGGCGTTCTTTTATCGTGGGCTTCGTCAGGGACATCCAATCTGGATGCGGCCACAATGGTGGGGCATTCTTGGGCTTATCGGTTGGGCATACCTGTTATGCGCCCCTGTTTATTTCTTTTCAAAAAATAAAATTTCAATATTAATAAGTGCTTTGATTTTTTTCTTGTTATTTGATATTGCCGTGAATGCAGGCTGGCTTGACATTATTAAACCCATAAAAAATTATATCTGGATTGATGGCAACGGATCCATGCCTGCGCTCACGATGGCAGGCGTTTTGATTTCAGTTCTTTATAAAAGATATACTGATGAAAATAAGCTTTCAAAATTGTGGGCAACATTCGCATTGATTGCTGTCGCGATGCTTGCAGGAGGTTTTGCATTGCGCCCATTATTAGGGGGCATTTCAAAAATAAGAGCTACGCCATCATGGGTAATGATTTGTACTTCCATCGATATTTTCGGTTTTATGATTTTTATTTATCTGATTGATCTGAAGCAAAAACAAAACTGGTTCTCTGCTATTAAGCCAGCAGGGACAAGCACGCTCACAGCATATTTACTTCCTTACATACACTATGCGATTTATAATATTTTTTTTCCTGTTCTTGTTTTGCCAATAATATTCCGCACTGGGATCGTCGGCATCATCAAATCATTTTTATATGCAATAGTGATTGTAATGATTACGGGTTTGTTAGAGAAAAGAAAGATAAGGTTGAAGATTTAGGCAAAAGAATTAGAAGCCTGTTGTTAAAAGAGATACGAAACCTTTTAGTGTTTACGTTGTTCTTTTTAG
>CAIYPC010000627.1 GCA_903927975.1 uncultured Bacteroidota bacterium
CGGAAATTTTTAAACCTATCACTTTTCATTTTTTCAGGTCATTTAGTACCGTTTCAACTTTCTGCACATATTCTGCCGTTACCTGTTGTATTTGCAGGCCGTCTACCCTATCACGTTGTATTCTTTGGCTGTCTGCATCTATCCTTATACATTGCCCCCGTATTGTCAGCGTTTGGGCCTTTATGGTGCTATCCTTGGCGTTATTGCTGTTTTCTAATGCAATTACCCGGCTTTGCAGTTTTGAACCATTGCAGCCCTGGTAAATGTTGCCTGTTAATGAAAGCACCGCTAATGCGATAATGACTATAAAAATGTTTTCTATTTTTTTCATAAAATAAGTTTTTAAAAACAAAATACCCCGTAATTAATTACGGAGTATTTCATTAAGGTTAACAATAAGGTTTGAAAGTTCGGCAAAATAAGACATTGGCATAAACGGGGCTAAATCATCGGCTATGTGCCATACTCCATTTCTCGTTATTGATCTTAGTATCGTTTGCTCCTTTTTAGATGTGATTTCGTATGTGTCGGGGGAGCCTTGGGAACCTTTTGCTAAGTTAGCAATAAATCTGTCTGTTGTAATTTGCAGCGGTAGTTTTTCTGCTTGTGGTACTCCTGTAATGTTCATGTGGTTAAGAAATTTGCGCCTACTATAATCGGTGTTCGGCTACTCCGTTGTGTTACTTGGATATAAAAGTAAATAAAAAGTTTAATTAACCAAATTTATTTTAAAAATTAATCACACAATCTAACCATATACCTTTTATTTTTTCTTTTTTTAATAGCGATCATCTGATTTATTACATTATCAAACTGCTTTTTAGTCTTAAACCCCCTGCACATTTGTATTATTTCAGGGAATGACATTCCTTTTATGTAGATCATGTTTTTTTATTTAAAAAGGACATTCAACCATTTCCCAATTAGTTTTTACCGGGGCCGCCTCAAATTCATTGTAAATATCATTCTCTCCTTTTGTCGGTGCATATAACCTCAATTTATCCGGGTTATCTTTGGGCTTGTAATAAATAATCAATGCCTTTTCTAACTTTTCAGCTCGTGCCGGAGTGGTAATAATTATTCGTACCACATAATCATGTTTGTATTTATAACTTATCCTTACCTGTCTTTTATCATCCCATGACTGAAAATGTCGCAAAACTGTTTTATACAAATTTGTAGCGGAGTAGCCAATGTATGAAATATCATTACTGCCTTTTTTCTTAATGATATACACCCCGGCATGTCCTTTGCAAAAATCCATGTTAGTTGATCCGTTAGCATTGTACGGAGAAATAAAACGGCTTTTAAATAATCTTTCTGTTTTTTTCATTTTTATGATTTTTAAAATGGTAAATCTATATCTTCTATTTCCCCGCCCAACAAAATACCGTTGGATTTGGCCCTTTCGTAATTGCAGGCACTACAGTAGCAAACATACCCGCCCTGGCTGTGTGGTATTATAACCTCCGGTATTTTGCGAATAAAGCCCTCTACAAGTTCTTTTTGGGTGTACGCTTCCCGGTGGGTGTCATAATACCTCACACTGAAATTTCCCGCCGAATTTTCGGCCTTTGTTTTGCCGTAAACCCTGAAAGACATTAACTCAATTTGCCGGACAACTTCAACCCCGTTACGGGTTATTTGCACCTCTATTTTGTCGTCAAAATTAAAAGGCACTAAGTAGCTTTCAAATTCTTCTAATTTTCTCATGCTTGACCGGGCTTTGCTATGAATGGTTTTACATTCATACTGTTATCAATTTGGTTTAAAAAGTTGATAGCCTGTATTTCGTCAAATTCATTGAACACAATATCTCTTTCCCGTTCCGTGTTGAATATCTGTTGAAAAAATAACACAAAAGGAACTTTCTTTTTGTGTTTCTCCGGGGAATTGGTAAATATTTGATTTACAAATTTACCATCAGGTGTAATGTCTTTCATCATTACAAATTGCTTGCTGTTATTCAGGTTAAATATTTTGGCCCACATGGTTTTTTATTTTTTATTGGTTAAATCGTTGTTTGGCATAAAAATACGATCATTTATTTTTATCAGCATTTCAGTAGCTTGATCGGGTGTAATGTATTCACGCCTCATTAGCCTGTGAACTGAATTTACGTCTATCTGATAATGGGATATATTTGCAGTATTAAAACCTTTTACGTTATTTTTCTGCAATTGTTTAAACAGTGGTGGCGCGCCTGGGCCGTAATCAATAGTTATTTCTTTTTGTTCGGGCATTGTTTTTATTTTTAGTGGTTATGAAAAATTAAAATCAGGCTGCTTGTAATTTGTCGGGCTGTCCTGGTCGGTAAGTTCTGAAGGATTTAAGTAGGTGTTAGTCGTGATCGCCAAATCTTCAAAGTCTGAAGGGTAGAATTCTACGCCATCTATAATTATCTTTGGCGGGTATTGCCTGAATTCAGCCATATATACAGCGGCATATTTTATATTTCTTTCGGTAAACAATTGGGCCTCCCTGTCGGTCATACCTTCAATTAACTTTAGTAAATTTCTTTTTACCCAAGTTAATTTACTTTTTTCTGTTTTATTTTGAGGCAATGGCAATTCAATTAATTTCGTTTCTTTTTTCGGGGCCGCCTTTTTTGTTGTTGGTTTTTTCTTACCAGTGTCTTTTTTCTTTTCCATCTTTTAACGGTTTTAAAAATTGTTTAGAAATACAATAAGCATAAATACTTTCTCCCTCCGGGTTTTCTGCACTATTGCCATAATAAAGGCAAACGCCATCACTATTTAATATTTCAGGTATCGGGTTGAATTGCGGATCGGCGTAAATGATAAGGGTATAATCTACTCCCATATAACTAATTATTTTTCTTTCCAGTTCAAATTTATCATGATCGAAAATAATTACTTTTTCAGGCTCTTTTTTCTTTTTTGGATTTAAACATTCATAACATTTATTTGATAAACTCGCTTCGCTTTGGTTTAATTTCTTACCACATGAATCGCAAGTGTAAAAAGTAAGAATGTTTTTTTGTGGTTTTAAGTATTTCATTGCTTATAGAAATAACCAAAGTTTTTTACACTTGAAATTATATTTTCACCGAATTTTTTATTTATCCGGCTTATATGAACGTCAATACTACGGGTATTTTCTTTTACAAAAGAATATTGGCTCCAAACCATATTGAGTATTTGAAGTCGGGTAAACTTTCTCCCTGGGTTTCTTAGGAAAATAGTGCAAATTGAAAATTCCATTGTTGTTAAAGGTATATTTTCACCTTTCAATTTTATTTGGGCCTGGGCAACATTTACTGAAATACTGTCTACAGTAAATATATTCTCTTTGTCATTTTGCGGCAAGGCCCCGGAAAGTATTTTATATTTTTCAGATAACTGATCGTATTCTATTTTTAAATCATCATGCCTTTTTTTCCAAAGGTTTGCAATGTCGCTCATTTTATTTGTGGTTAAAATGTGAACTAAAAATTTATTTGTTGGTTATTTATTTTCCCTTCAGTAAAATCTATTATTGTCGGTGGGCTTTTACGCTGTTTTTTATATTGCATTTGAAAACCCATATTTAATAATTCACTGCCAAACTTACTTTTAATATCCTGATAATTATCCATTGTTTTAAAAAGTACAATTTGATCGCATGAACTATTGCGGATAAAATCAGGCGGTATAGTGGTAAGGCTGTGAAAAATGAATATAAAGCTATTTCCGCTGTGTGCCCTGCCCGTTAATACATTGTTCCAGTCCTTAGATAACATGCCCTTTAATACGCTTGTGGCTTCGTCTACAACGATTATACTATTTCTTTTCTGCAAAAGGATAAAAAGAAAATAATCAGGATCAATACCCTTTGCATTACCTACATACCTACTGCGAAATTGCGTAGGGTCGTTGGCAATTAATCCGGGGCCGGGAACGGTGGCCCGGTTTCCGTCTATCCATGTTTCATATTTCGGCCCATATTCATTTTTCGGATCGTAAACATAGCATGGCTTCTTTTTATTCGCACCGGAACAGATCAAAGCCTTTGCATAATTACTTTTTCCCTCCCTGGGGCCGCCTACGTCTAAAAGTACTATCATAATTATTTTGCTTTGGGTTTGCGGCCTCTGTTATCTTTTTTCGGCAATCCGTCCTTTCCATAACCAAATGGCGCTGGATCGCTATTTAATGGCGTTAGGTTTTTATTTTCATATACAGGCGTAAACGTTATTGTTTGTTGTTCGGCGGGTTTATATGGCTGCCGCCTTTCCTCCGGCGTTTCCTCCCATTTTTTTATTTTTGCTTCACGTTCCAACAATTCAGCCTCTTTGCTTTTTATGGCTTTGTCCTTTTCTTTGTGGGCCATTATGATAGCGGCAAACTTCAAACCGTAAATAACCAAGATACAAAGAAGTAATGCAACCCAAGGATTTACAGACTTTAGCTTTATACTTTCTAAGCATTTATCTAAAGGCTTTTTTAAAGTCTTTTTTTCCTCCGGGGTTAATTCTAATTCCTTATTTTCAATTTGTATTTTCCCGAATTTATTTAAAGCCAGTACCCCAAGAAAAACAATTATAAAACCTAAAAGGCTTAATGCTAAATCTGTAGTGATAAATTCGGAAACATTGAATTCCATTTCATTACCTCCCTGCGTAGGTGGTATTGGTTGGCCTGTGGCGGGGTCAATTTCAGGCGTTTCCACATTGCCGCCTGTGCCATCAGGCCCAACGATATTGATATTGTCCGTTTCGCCATCTACTATGTCGCCTTTGCCGTTTGCAAGGTTTCCAATAAGGGTACTATCCACATTTGCAAATGGTTTAAATTCTCCGGGTATTTCTACAGGTGTGAGTAAATCCCCCGGCGTGTCGTGCAATTCCTTTAATGTTTCTTCAGGTGTCATTTTTAAAGGTTAATAATAATTTAGAAATTATTTTTTAGCTAAAGCCTTTTCCAATTGATACTCCAATTGTTTTATTCTTAGGCTTAGATCATCCGTACACATATAAATGGTAAACGGCGGATTTTCTATACTATCCCTGGGGGCTTCTTTGTCAAATACCAATAGTACAGCCTTTGCCCCTTCTTTCTCCAATCCTTCGCCTAATTTCTTCAGCAGGCTGAAAGATTTATTTGCTGTGTTTATCATTCCCATCATCATGGGATTTGCCCCCTTGAATGTATCTTTGGTAATGTCTATTTTTTTTAAGATAATTTTTTCCATTGTTTAATTTATTGAAAGTTTAGAAATAGCAAAAAGTAAAAACCACATGAAAAACAGGGTTAGCATAATGATCGTAAAAAGGGAAAAATAAATTATTGATTTAAAAAAAGGCTCAAAATTCCCCCTCATGCCGGGTAGGTATTTTGGTTTAAAAAGTTTTTTGGTTTTAAATAAAATATAAATACTGTGTGCGCCTATTCCTATTGTAAATACCAATCCGTTAATGAACAAAAGAAAAGTAATAAATAAATTAAAAGGTGCTTTTTTTATTGTCTTAATCATTTCCATGTAAAGATAAAAAGTTTATTAAAAATTTAGTCATTTCATTATTCTTTTTTGGCAGAAATAACAACTTTTCTTTATTTTCTGAAAAATAAGTTATTCGCTCCCCTTTATTATCTTCAAAGTATGTGTAATTTAGGCACTCATTAAATGAGTACTCATAGCCTATAGAAGTCAAATACTTTTCGACCTTGTGAATATTTTTTAAATTGTCGGAAAAAATACCGTCTACCCAAAAATGTAAAAAAGAATTTCCAAGCAATTCCCTGCATTTATACATTATTTCATTTGTCCGGGTAACGCAGAAATAAAACCAATCTTGCATTTCGTTTATTTCGGTATAGCTGTGTAATACTTCCGAGCCTAAAATTTCAAATATTTCTTTGTGGCTTGCCAACATACCTACTGCCGCTAATCGGTCAGGCTTTGCCAGCATTTCCATGTATTCAAACGTCTTTTTAGTAATCAGGGAATGGTTAAATAAAACATTTGCGTAGGCATGGCGTATGTCTATATTGTATATTTTATCCCTGATAAATCCCGCCTTTAATTTTTCAGGTACATTGAAATCAAAATACTTTAAATCTCCTTTGTTTGTTGTTGGGGCCGTTAACCCGGTGGATAAAATGTCCTTCACTATCATTTTACCGACAGCAAAGGCAAAGCCGGAACGAATATTTTGAAGGTAGTATTTATTTAAAAAATCGCTTTCAATTTTTAGGGTGTAATTGCTTTCGGTAACGGTATAAGGCAAATATGCTATTTCGCATAACTGCAAATCCCATTTATAATTATTTTCATCAAAAAGGGTTTTTACTCCTTTAAATCTTTTTCGGGTAGACATCTTATTTTTTCTTCTTTTTAGGCTTATGGTTTTTAGGAACAAATTTATTTTCCTTCATTGCGGCTACATTCTTTTTGAATTGTGCGTAGTCTATATTTTCAGACTGCGTGCCTGTTTTTTTAGCAGGTTTATTTTTGCCTGAAGATCGTTTTTTACTTTCTTTTTTCTTTGGCTCTGAAACATACAACATTATATCACCTTCAAAGTTTTCGTTAAAATCCTCATACTCTGGGAAATTTTCATAGTCTTTTTCTGTAGGCAGATCAATACTCAATTTATCCACGCCTATGTAAGTAAATTTTAAACTTGCGTCTTGTGCGCCATAAAGCCGTTTTGTTTTGCTTGCAAAATCCCGCAACCTTTTACGGGCATTATTTTTACTTACTTCTTTACCATTTATCAAAATCGTTTTACCCTTATAATCTTTGATTTTGTCAAACATTTGGTGGGTATTATAGCTAACATAAACCCCTGTTTGGTTTATGATCTTGTCGAATTGTTTTTGCAGTTCCGGCGTTTCCCTGAATACATCTCGTATAGTATGCAGTCCCTTTGCTTCTTTTATCTTTTCAATGTCAATTAATTTAAAGGCTCTTTTCTGTGTGGCGGTTGGTAAGTACTTACCTGATTTATCGGTAAGTGAATTTTCATACCGGGCCTTTCCCCCTTTCACTCTACCCAAATAAGTTTTCAAATCTTTGTCTAACTTGTCCGGGCTTACTAACTTGTAATTTGTATTTATAAATTGCTTTGCTTCTTTTTCTGTAGCCTTTTTGTTACCAGTGTAAAAATGTAATTTCCCATCTTTTAGCAGTTTAGATCGTGTCTTTGCCATGTGAGTAGTAAATGTTGGTTGGAACTTGCAAAGGTAAAAGAAACCCCGCTACAATCGTAGCGGGGTTTAGGAATGTGCTTACTTTTTATTCTCCGGCAAATAACATGCCTATGGACATACCCATATATTTCCCGTTGCCGGATTTTTGCGGCTCGGTAGTGTTTATGTCCAGGCCGATCACAAAGAAGTCAGTTTTACCCGCCTTTGCCGCCTTTTCGTAAACTTTAGAAACAGTGCTAACAAGGATAGCAGCCCCTGAAACATAGTTTTTCAGTTCCCCGGTCATTTGCTTTGTCTTGGAGTCTACCTTCATTGTAGCAGGATCGTACATTTTGAATTCCACTACAGGCGTAGGTTTTTCTTCGCCCTCTTTATCTTCTTCATTTTTGAAGTTGATAGTACTCATTCCGGTTACGGCGATCTTGTAATTAGTCTTAGGCAGGAAAGTAAAGTACTCCCCTGTCATCACTAAGAAATTTTCTTTTGGCATGGCGTGTAATGCGCTAAGTGCATTAGACATTGTGTTTTCGTCCATTACATTTTGCAGGCCGTTTGCAATTTCTAATGTTGTGGAATTCTTATCCAATAACGCTACTTCTTTGTTTGAACTCATTTTGATTTGTTTTTTGTGGTTAAAAAAAATGTTTAAAATATTACCTTTCCTTTTTCAATTTGATCTAAATAGTAGGTAACAGCCATACGCATAAAGGCGGCATTATCCATTTTCCCCTTTGTTTTTTTTACAATGTCTTTGTAAATGGGGGAATTAGGCGGGAAATGTACGGTAATGCGGCAAGATGTAGCGGTAGAACTATTATTGTCAGCCATTCAGAACAATTTAAAAACATTAAGAAACATTCAGAAGTCCAAAAGTAATAGTTTTTATTTAAAAACAAAATAATTCCGACAATTTTATGTCCACAACGTATTAATAACTCATTTTTTAATTAAAATAAATTAAAATGACTCACAAAGAAAAGTTTATTTTATTCCTCTTAATGCTCACAGCGGTATTGCTTGGGCTTGCTTTGTTTCATTGGGGTAATGAAGGTTTCCAGCGTATGCGGTTAGATGGCGCAATAAAAGACGGAACAGGTGAACCCGTACAGGTAACAGCGACCACTACAACAGTAACGCCTACCGTTCCGACAGCAACCGTACTACCAACAACCACAGCAGGGGCCGCAACAAATGCACCCACTAATAACGCTACTACAGTAGCAGGCTTTGGCATAAACGGCGGCCCGAATTCAGGCGGCACAACTTTTTAAATCAATAATTTTTAAACCTTTTAAACAAAAAAAACAATGGCACTTTCAGCGCAAGACCAAGCTAATTTAATGGCAAGTACTAACGTACACAAATTCGATCTCGTTATCAACAACACGATAGAACAGGATGTTACTATCGAATTGTTCAATAACCTGTTTTCGGTTACCAGGGTTTACAATCCTTCATGTGATCCCAATTTCTACCCGGTAAGCGTACAGGTTGCCCCTATCACTGTAGCAAATGCAGACGTAGCAAACGGATATGCAACCGGGTATTTCATGGGCGGTATAGATGCCTTTGTAAACCCAGCGGGATCAGTACCTACAGGCGACACAAAATCTTATTGCTTCTTTGATGCTTTGGGCGTACTTCGTTACCAACCGGGCTTCACAGCCGGAACAAAGGAAACGGGCCTGTTAACTATACAGAGTAAGCAAACGAACTATAACCATGTATTCAATACATTGGGTCAAACTTCAATGTTCCTTCGTCAAATAAAGGTTACAACGGTTTCGGGTAGTTCCTATGTCAGCTCGCAGCTAAGTGAAGATTTTAGTTTCGTTTCACAGAACATTACTAAATCTACAGCAAGCAATGCGACCAACGCCAGTACCTACCAAAATGAGTATGTGTACCAGGCTAACATTGTTACCTGTCCGATCAACCAACTGATAAACCCAAATAGCGGCCTGCAATACACTGTTAAGGCGTATGACGGAGCGACTACGAACAACATACAATTGTCATTCCAGTTCGTACCCAGTACCGGAATGTTATCATAAAGAATGTGGTTAAAATGAAATATAGGGCATGGCTTATATGCCATGCCCTTATTTTTTAAAATCGAAATTTTCATACAAAATGGATCAGAAAGAAATTGGTATCATAGTAGCCTTAGTTATTTTGGCTTTGCTTGCATGGGTAGGGTATAACTTCCTTAACCCTATAAAAGTAGCCCCTATTAGCTTAGTGCCAAGCGGATCAACATCGGCGGTAAATCCTACCTCACAGGCGGCCTACAATGCTACAGTAATAGGCAATGCAAACGCAACCAATACGGCAGCCCTTGTAACAGGTGCGGCGGCTCTTGGTACGGCTCTTGGTGGTGCTATTGCGGCAAGCAGCAGCGATAATTAATTCTTAACCCTAAACCATTACAATAATGGAAAAAAATCAGGTAATTATATTTTCTGTATTGGGGTTAATCGTTTTGTTGATCGTTGGCTATTTGCTATATAATTGGCATAAATCACAAGTAACCCAGGCAGCAACAACAGCAGCGACCACAGCAGCGACCACAACAGCTAAAACGGGTAATTTTTTAACAGGGGCCAGTGCAGGCGTAAACGCTGCAAGTAAAAACAATACAGGCACAACTATAGCGGCTTTGCTTGGCGGCCTTGGTATAGGTAGCCTTGCGGGTTTTGCTATTGGTGGCGGCTTTAACGGATCAGGCAGCGACAATACAGCTACCGACATAATACCGACACAAGGAACCGTAACAACAGATATTACCGGGAACCCTGCAATAACAGATACGGCAGCCATAACAACCGATACAACTTTAGGTACACAGTCCGGCGGGGATATTACAGGGGCTACAGCAATGGCGGGTAGTACAAGTTTAGACAGCCTGAATAATTCCGGTAATACTTTTGGTGGCTCGGTATCTTCTGCGGATTTTGCAATATAATTTTTTAAACTTTTAAATTTTCAAAAATGAAAATATCGAAATCAGGTTGGATTGCAATTTGTGTTATAGTTGTGATCGCTTTAATACTATTAGGCTATTGGTGGTATAATTGGCATAACGCCCAGGTAACAACAGCAGCCACAACAGCATCCACAACAGCGGCGGGCGCAACAGCGGCGTTAGCGGCGGCGGTATCTCCGGCCCCGGCTTCTGTTACTAATGCTGTAAGTGCAGGCAATACACCTGTAGCGACTATACAAGGGTCGGCCCCTTCAAGTGTGGCAGGCGTATTACCTACAATTGCCCCTCCGGTCATTACACAAACAACAATACCTATTAACCCTCCGGCTGTAGTTCCGGCAACCACTACCTATATAAGCCCAACAGCAGGCGCAGTACAGGCGACAGTTCAGGCAGTGGGTAACGTAAACAAATTGCCAACAGCAGGCACAGTAGTAGCGGCACAGAGTAACACCCAGGCGGCAAAAGTTGGCAGCCTGCCAATATCAGGCGCAGCCAAACAAGCTACCACAGTAGGAAATGTTGCTACGGGCAAAACCGTTTTAGTGGCTCCGGGATCAGTAGGGGCAACAGCGGCAAACCATGTATAATTTTTAACCATTAAATGAACTGTTTTGGAAAAGAAAAATTTATTGATATTAGTGGCTTTGCTTTCCGTTGTCGTTGTTTGCTTTGTTATTTACGAGGCGTGGCCCAACCCTGAAGCAGACCCGTCAACATTGCAAACGGCAGCTAAAGCGGCAAACCCAGGGGGCGTACCTTCTACACCTTTAACACCTTCGCAAATAGCGGATATAGTAACCCCGTTATCGTCAGCGTATGGCAGCACAGGTGTAACAGTGGGAACATTCACAAGCGGGGCGCAAATAGTAGCCCCTTTGCAAAATGCTTCTATATCCGTTCATACACAGCAGGATTGGGCGAATGTCTTAGCGCAATACAAATTACAGAACCCTAACCACGACCTGATAACCGATGTAACAGCGCAGTTAAATAACTCTATATTTACCGGGTTATTTAGTTCCGACCTTTCGGCAATTGGAGCGGTACAGGCGTACATACAAACTTTACCTGTAGGATCGTAGTAAAAGCAATACACTCTATGACGGAACAGAAAAACGTACTAAGCAAGGCCGGGGCTTTTATATCGGTAACATTACCCATTTTAATTGCTATAGTAACATTCAGTTATTATATCATTGTATGGAATAACAACCTAACAAAAAACCTTGATGCCCTCAATAGCAGGATAGATAAATCAGGGGATGCAGCGGCCCTTCGTGATAGCCTGAAAAGCCGTGATATATCCGAATTGAAAAACAGGCAGGAAACGGATCATACATTACTTAAAATGCACGACAGCCAGTTAGTTTTTTTAATGGCGCAGCAATGTGCAAAAGGGAAACGATAAATGGACAATAACACTAACGCATTTTTAAAAACTATTGCTACCCTCGAAAGTGGCAATAGTTATAATGTTTTATGTGGTGGTGGTACATTCTCCGATTATTCTACTTTCCCTGATTGGTCCGGGTGCAATATAAATGGCGTAATGAGCCATGCAGCCGGGGCGTATCAATTTCAGCCCGCTACCTGGGCTGCAATACAAAAACAATTATCGTTACCGGATTTTTCCCCGGCTTCACAGGATAAGGCAGCGGCCCAATTGATTATTAACCAGGGCGCACAAAACGCAGTATTTAACGGTGATACGTCCACAGCGGTACAGCAGTTAGCAAGTCAATGGCAAAGCCTTAGCGTTAATTCTTTGGCTACTATAAATAACGATTTTACCGCTAATGGCGGGGCTTTAAATACTCCCGGAACAACTTCTATTATAGATACCGTTACCGGATTTTTTGAACAAACTACCGACGTAGCAGGATTGAGCATTGATAATACGTCTTTAGTAATAATCGGGCTTGTTATTTTATTGCTTTTGCTTGGTTGGGTATGGTACTACTTTAAAAGAAAAAAATAATGGCTACGTCCTTGGAATTTTTAAAAATGGCAAATGGAAACGCATTTATAAAGGCGGCACAAAAAACCATTCGCACGACTGAAGGAACAAACACCCCTGATGGATATAATTATCTTTTTGGAAGCAGCCCAAAAAATGATATAAGGTTTTCGGGGTATGCCACACACCCGAATATTTTAGAAACGGAAAATGGTTATTCCACTACAGCAGCCGGGGCATACCAAATACTTTCAAATACATTTGTAGAACTATGCAATGAATATGGTTTTACTGATTTTTCCCCGGCTACGCAGGATTTAATGTTTTGCGCTTTGTTGGATCAAAAAAACTGCCTGCAAAAAGTCGTTAATGGTTATTTTATGACTACAACCGTACAAACATTGCTTGGTGAAATTTGGGCTTCTTTACCGTTATCGCCATACGGTCAGCCAACCCATACACTTATACAGGTAGCAGATATTTATAAACAAAATGGCGGGGAGATCATAACAGTATGAGCAACGGGGCTAAGATCGGCATAGTATTACTTTCGCTACTCATTGTGGTGCTTTTGTATTGGGCTTGGTATGAATACGAAAAAAACAATAATAGCCTCGGTTTATCGCAGGTATTAGCGGCAAATTTACGGGCCGGGGGCGTAGTGGCTCCACTACCTAACACACCACAGGCACAGGCGGCCCCAGGTGCGGTATTTTATAAAAGAACAGCTATAGCGCCGGGTAGCATTGCAGCGGTAAGCGGCAATAGCCTTTCAGTGTCAAAGGCTACTGTTAATTTGGCTAATGAGGCGGGAAAGACAGCAATACAACAGGTGGTAAATGCAGCGGCAAACGCTTCGCCTGATGATGTAGTAAATGGCTGCAATATTCTTTTGCAAAATATTTCTACGTCCAATTTGAACTATGCCCCACTAAGTAATATTTTAGGGCAAATGTCAGTTAGTGTAAACATTTCAGGGGTAAATAAAATATCAGCGGGGCCGGGTTATGACACTAACACAGCTAACAGTTTGTGGGTTTCATTGAATAATATTTATTGGCCTAACATTAATGGCTCTATAAATCAATTGCAATTACTTGCGGCAAAGAAAACATTTGCTACCCAGGCAGCGGCTTTATTAAATAGCAGCCTGTCAAGTTATAATTTTACCAATTTTGCTACTTCACTTGTGAAATTTAATAATGCCATATTGCAGGAACTTACCAACGAAACTATAACGCAAATAGATGCTCTTATTTATGCCCCATATTCCGGGTATGATACTTGGTTAGCCAAACATAATATACAGCAAACAAGCGGCCTCATATCTACATGGGAATTAACGAAATGGCAATTGAGTAATGACAATAACTTAGCCCCTGTATTTTATTCATTAAAAACAAATAATGTAAATGCTCATGGATCAGTATTTCATACAAACCCTAACGGCGACAGGGCGGGGCAATTGTATTTTAATAATGGCAGCAATTATACTTCATTAACCAACACTGAAGGTAATAATGTTTACAAATGCAATAGGTTTGATCTGCAATCTATAGCCATAAGTAATTTTATAAGTAACTACCAGGCAGCGGCACAATATAAAGCAAGCCAGGCGGCACAAAGTAATTTAACCCAGGCAATGCCATTTATTCAATTTTCACAAAAAGGCTTATTAACTTTCGTAGGTTTGTTATTAGCATAAACTTTTATAAATTTACAAAATGAAAAAACTACTTTTAATTTTACTTATCGGTTTATCTTTCTCCTGCAATGCGCAAAACTATTCTCAATGCACATGGCAGACGATATGGGGCCTTTGCCCCGGCAAAACGGTTACTAATCAATTCAGCCCACAATTGGCCTACATTGATAGCCTTTTGGCTAATGGCGGTATTCCTGTTCAGGGGATAGTTGTAGGTACTGTATTAGGTACTTTCTTACCTTCAGACGTAGGCACTCATGATAGCCTTAGTAAGGTACTTGATACTTTGCATAAAGGATTAATGGCAATAGGTGGAACGAATTCAGGCAGGCCGTATTTGCAAAATATTAGTTCAACCACAACGACAGCGGCAACGCAATTAACTAATTTAGTAAATAATGAAACCGTAACTACTACACCCGCATTTGGACTAAGCCCTGTATTCCCTGCAAATGCAAACACGGTAGAGGCACGATCATTCTATGATTATATAAATGGCGATTGGTTTTTAAATGAAATATACCGACAGGACAGCGAAAGAAATGACGTGCTTATAAACGGTTTGTTTATAAACGGATTTTCACACCCTGCGCCGTACTTGGCAAGCATAGCAAATAGCACAGATAGTATCCCGCTATGCTTATGGGATTATACGAATAACCAACCCATACTATTAGGCCTTAACGACAACTTAACGTACATAGGCTTCTATAGTAATTTGATGTGGCAACAAAATCAAGTAATACAATCAAGCCTCAATACTATCGTAATGAATACCGACAGTCTGGTAAAATGGCAAACGGCAGGCAGTATAACAGATGTAGGTATAGCCCCATTGCAAAGCTACACAGTAACAGCAGGCAATATAATTTTTGGCGGAGTGCATGTAAATACTCCTTCTATAATGACTGCGACAGATTTAACGGGATATACCAACGCCGAAAAATTTATAATTATAAATGGCGGATTTACTACAATACTGCCTCAAAACTTTAAAAGTACAGCGGTAACGCATGTTGTAACTTCCGCCTCAATAGATAGCCTACATATTTTCATTGCACATCTTAATTAATTTTTATACCTTTAAACAAAAAAAACATGAGAGAAAAGTTATTAAAATTTTGGAATGGCATTGAAACCGTATTCACAGAATTGAAAGAGGGCAAATGGCTACCTACTGAATTATCTAAGATCACAAAAGTAGCTGTATCAGTTACCGGGGCTATCTTGGCGGTATTATCAAATAATACGGTAGACGATATACTGTCTGCAATATTGCCCCCCTCAATTGTGGCTTTATTCCCAACAATAGAAGCTGATTTGCTAAAGGCCCTTAACGCAATGATGGGAGTAGAGGCCGGAGATACTACGCCTTTAGTTGATACCTTAGAGGCTTTTATTACATGGATGAAAAACCAACCGGGCTACCTTCAGGATGCAATTTGTCAAAAAGTGGCTGCAATATTACTTTCATTCTTAGAGGGTAAAATTTCAGTAACGGAGGCGCAAATGTATGTTGATGCCGAAATACATAAATCGGAAATAGCATTAATGAAATAATTTTTTATTAACCCATTAAATTACACAACGAAATGAAACACTTAGGAATGATAATTTGCATACTGATTATTGTTATTCTCGGTATTGCTACCTTTTACGAATACAGCCAGTGCAATGATGCTACAGCAGATTTAAAGACCTTGGGCCATGCCTATAACGGTATAGTGGCAAATTCGGGCGTAAGCCCTGCCGCATTGCCTGTAAGTGCAGCATATAATACTTTGAATGTAAACTCAACCGGGCAAGTAATGCAAGCCGGGTCAGCAACAATAATTTAAAGCATTTTTTATGAACAAGTTAGAGGAAAAAATTGCAGAACCTTTTGCCGTTAAAATACTAAAAAGTTTTTACGCAGACTCACCACAATGGGCTAAAACCGTGATGATATGGGTAGCGGTTTTTCTTGGATCATTTATAACTTATGTCCAGGCAAACCCGGCGGCAATTCCTGAAATATACCAAAAGTATGTTCCGGGGGTATGTTTTGTAGGTTTAATTATCTTACAGGTAATACCCGTTAATAAATCAACGGTACTGCCTGAAGATAAATTTTCTAAAAAAGATCCTGCAAATTATCTGCCGGGTAACAATAATTCAAATCATGGATAAGGCAGTATTAATTTTATTGTCGTTGATCGTACTTGCTGCAATCGGGTATGTTATTTGGTATAACATACCCGACCCCGCAACGCCTACGCCAAATAAAACAGCGGCAAAGGCTGCAACCACTACAGCGTTATTAAATACAAATCCTTTAGCAAACCTCACGGCAAACAATTTGACCGATGCGCAGGTGGCGGCTATTGCGAATTCCGTTTTAGGAAATACCGTATCAAATTCTACTACAACAGTCGCTACAGACCCCGGAACACCCATTACAGGCGTTTCAGCGGGTACGGTATCTAATTGATTTTTAAACTTTCAAAATTTCATACAATGGACAAGAAAACAATCATTGGATTATATATAATTAGTGCGATACTTTTAATATGCCTTGCCTTTTGGATAGGGCATAGCTATAGCAGCGCAACAACGGCGTTAACAGTGGCAAGCCCTACAGGTACACCGCCAACAGTGGCGGCTACGGTGGCTGCCTTACCTGCTACTATAGCGGCAAGCGTGAGCGGTACACCTGTAATAGCTATAGCAAATACAGGTGGCACAAAAGCAACTGTAACAGCTGGCCCAACAATAGGGCAATTAGCGGGAGGTCAACCGCAAAATCCATACTATGCTTTGCCATCTGGTTATATTCCAACAAATACAGGAAACAATTATAATTCTTACTCCCCTACTCCATCAAGCGGCGCAAACGGCACGCCAGTTATTTTTAACATTGAACCAATCGGAACAGCAAACCCACTTCATTTAGTAACAACGGCATCTGGCATTTGGTACAATGGGGTGGTTTATTACAACCCATCCAATCAACCAATTTAATTTTTCAACCATTGATAAAATAAACTTTATGGATAGTCTCACAGGGGTAGTGTCAAATATTACCAGTATCACAAATTACAGGCGTTTCAGAGCGTACGGTATCTAATTGATTTTTAAACTTTCAAAATTTTATATCATGACCACATTATCACAAACAACGCCTGAAGAAATAGCAAGCCAGTGGGCGACTACATTAAACAGGGGCAGCGATCACACAATAAAAGCCGCATTGAATACAACAACAACGCCAGTCGGTATATTGAGTGAAACCACAGATGCTACCGAACCCGCAAAGGCTTTAACGCCTTGGGAGGAAGCCGTAAACAGAGGCCGGGTAAAGTAATTTTTAAATAAGTACTAAAATTTACAAAATGGATAAATTCAACGGTTTAGTTTCCAATATAACGACTATTGCAAATTGCAGTATAACTATTGATGGGAACGCAGTAATTAACGCACATTCCTATACAGGCACTTTGCCTGTTATTCTGCGTAATATATCGGGCCTGCCGATGGGTAAACCCCGTACATTAAACAACATGATAGATACCTTTAATGGAAAGCATGTTGTTTGTACTGTAGTATCTATACAGCAAACCCCAGGGGCTAAAAACTTAGCACCTTTGGTAACTATTGATATGGCTTTAGATCATGAGAAAACCCATTCAGCGTTACCTCCGGTACACAACCCGGCGCAGGGCGGCTCCGTAACACTTGGAGGCGGCTTTAATGGCAATCTCCCTGCCGGATGGATAAATTCACATAACGGCATTTGCCCTCCGGGTTATACGCTTAAAAACCTACCCGGCACTAATTATATGTGCTGTCAGGTAAACTAATTTTTTAACCGTTAAATTTACAATCATGCCAAGCGCAAAACAAAAAGCAGCACAGACGAAATTTAAAAAGAAAATTGCCGAAGCTAAGAAAATACACAAGGCACACCCCGGCAAAAAATTCTCAACCTGTATTAAAGAAGCATACAAAAAATAGATTATAAAAAACGTAAAAACAATTTAGTGCATTAAAATAACTACG
>CAIYPC010000628.1 GCA_903927975.1 uncultured Bacteroidota bacterium
AGCAGTGCTCGAAGCTCACGACTCGCAGCTAAACATCAACGATTCATAAATGGAAAACAACTTACCAAATATCGAAGGTCTTCCTGATGCATCTATATTAGAAAAATTAGCGAACCAATATTTTCAGGCGTTGCCCGGCGAAGCGCCTGCTGATATTTTTCCGCAGCAACATTTCATTCCGACATCAGGATTTCAAAATGATTTGTTCCAACAGTCACGCACAACCGAAATTGACAAAGCTGAAAAAAGAGCACCGAGTGAAGCGTTGGCAGGTTCAGGTCATGTGCCTATGTCTGTTGCGGGAAGCGGCATCTCTCCTTCTGCAATCAATCAGAGCAATTCATTTAATATCAGTGATCCGCAAACAAGTTTGCCTGATCCGCATTTTACAAATGACAGAAAAATTCCTTCATCGGTAGCAGGAAGTGGGATATCTCCTTCTGCCGTGAATCAAAGCAATTCATTTAACATTGGCGACCCGCAAACAAGTTTGCCAGATCCGCATTTTGCAAACGATGGAAAAATTCCTTCGTCAGTTGCAGGAAGCGGAATATCTCCATCAGCAACAAAACATGCAGGTGTTGATTCGGGTTATACTTCCTATTTAGAGCAAACCTCAAACCCGCAGCAGTCGCCAGTTTCATCGCCCTACCCTTTTGGCAATGCATCTGCCGTTCCTTTTTCAACGGGCTATGTTCCTTATTCATCCGAACTTCCTTATGAAGCCGAACTAAGCAAAATTTTGAATTTCTCTCAACCATCAATTCCCTCTCCGCAAATTCCTGGAGCTAATAATGCGTTGAGCGAATCATCATTTTATTTTTTATCTGGCACTGATTATTTTCCTTTTGCAAAGGATGCGAAGGTTCTATCAAAAAATAATTCAGCAAATGATAAACAACATCATGGCGTTCCAAAAATGCCTTTTGATGTGAACCTCATCAAACGTGATTTCCCGATTTTGCAGGAACATGTGAACGGTCGTCCATTGATTTGGCTTGATAATGCAGCGACCACACAAAAGCCAAAACAGGTAATTGATCGCGTGAGCTATTTTTATGAGCATGAAAATTCAAACATTCATCGCGCTGCGCATGAACTTGCAGCTCGCGCAACAGATGCTTATGAATCTGCTCGCAAAAAAGTGCAAGCTTTTCTGAATGCAAAATCTATGAATGAAATAATTTTTGTTCGTGGTGCAACAGAAGCAATCAATCTTGTTGCAAAAAGTTGGGGCGAACAAAATCTTAAACAAGGCGATGAAATTGTTATCAGCCATCTCGAGCATCATGCCAATATTGTCCCGTGGCAACAATTGTCGCAACAAAAAGGCTTGCATATAAAAGTGATTCCTGTTGATGATGACGGACAAATTTTATTGGATGAATATGCAAAGCTGCTGGGGCCAAAAACAAAACTCGTTTCCTTCACACAAGTTTCCAACGCACTCGGAACTGTGACACCTGCAAAAAAAATGGTGGAGATGGCGCATCAGATCGGCGCGAAAGTTTTGGTGGATGGCGCACAAACGGTCTCGCACATGCGTGCGGATGTTAGCCTTCTCAATTGCGACTGGTATGTTTTTTCCGGTCACAAAGTTTTTGGGCCGACGGGCATCGGCGTTCTCTATGGCAAAGAACATTTGCTGAATGAAACGCAGCCCTGGCAAGGTGGCGGCAACATGATTGTTGATGTAACATTTGAACACACTACCTATCACAATGCGCCCGGTCGTTTTGAAGCAGGCACGGGAAATATTGCAGATGCAGTTGGTCTCGGTGCCGCCATTGATTATTTGAGCAGGATTGGCATCGACCTCATCAGCCAGTATGAACATTATTTATTATTGTATGCCACAAGGCTGTTGAAAAATATTCCCGGCCTCCGACTCATTGGCACTGCTGCGGAAAAAGCCGGTGTGCTTTCTTTTGTGCTCGATGGTTACAAAACGGAAGAAGTTGGTGCTGCGCTCAATCAACATGGCATTGCAGTACGATCCGGCCATCATTGCGCCCAGCCTATATTGCGGCGCTTTGGCGTAGAAGCCACGGTGCGCCCGTCTCTCGCATTGTATAACACTTGCTCTGATATTGATGCACTGATTACCGTGCTGCAAAGATTAAGCAGCAACCGCTCGGCGAAAAAATAAATTTATTTTCGGTTATACATAAGCGTTACCAAATAAAAAACTAACTGTAAAATTTTGCAGTTAGTTTTTTTGGACCAAGCGGGATTGCTACTATTAAACTTTACTTGCCCGTCCGTACCGGCACGGGCGGACGTCGCACTCTTGTACCTTCTGTTCTATATTAAGCGAGGTGAAGCAGGCTTATTAATTCGGAGTTTATTGTTGTTGGTCAGGCGACCAACAACGGCGAGAATGCGTCAGTAACCCAAAATCATTTAGTTTCTCAGGCGTGTCTCCGCATTTTGCAATTAGCATCCACACGAAGCTACTGCGGGACTCGCCACATCAGTGAACAACTCTTCGAACATCACCGTTATCCATTCTCGTAAACAATAACTGCCCCAAATGGCGGCGAGTCCCGCGACTGCTTTCCGATAATGCTAATGCGTATGGCGGAGACTCGCCTGAGAACTAAATGTGGGCAACTGTTCAACCTGATTAGTCGATTACTATTTTTTGACCATGACCGAAATTTTAGGACAATTAACTTTGCCCTTTAATGTTTTTTAAAGCTTCTTGATTTATTAACCAAAAAATTTTCTATTTTTGTTAGAACAAAAAGAGTCCCGGCACGGGTCGAACGTGCATCTCTCTGTTAGGGTCAGAGGCTCTATCCATTGAGCTACGGAACTTTTGATTTGCAATCAACAAACCACGCGACTATCAGCTTCCTACGGCGGTGTAATCGAGTGGTTTTTTTATTGCACCTTATAAGCATATTCGGCTTTGATTTTATCGCCGTCCTTCCATTTATAAAATCCCCAATATTGATTTCTGATAGAACCTTCTTCTGCATATTTCTCTAACCCTATATTGGGAAGTTTTTTTAATGCAGTAGATCG
>CAIYPC010000629.1 GCA_903927975.1 uncultured Bacteroidota bacterium
AGGCAAACCCAATGATGAAACAGATACACGTTAATCTTAAACGCGAAGACGAGGGAGGGCGTATGCCTGTTATAGTTGCGCCGGGGGATTATGATACGTGGCTAAATCCTGATGCAAACCTTAAAGACCTTCAACGAATAATGAAACCATATCCCGAAGTTGAAATGCAGGCCTATACAATTGGTAAGGATATAACGAGTAGAAAGGTAAACCCTGATAGACCTGAAACCCTTGAGCATGTTGGCTACAATGAGTTAAACGGGGAGGACGCCTTTAATGTAAGATAGGGTATTATCCAGTTGACAATACTCCTTAACAAGAAAACTTATTTAGCTACTTTTAAAATTGTGTTCTTACTCCAGTGTAGTCTTAAAAGCAATATTCAAACAAGGGGGTTACGAAAATGTTAGGGCTATAAAGGCATTTTTAAAGATTATTATCGGATCTGCGCCACGGTCATGAATCTTCCACAAATCTCGAAATATATTACCTATGAACAATGCCTGTTCTCCTAACAAGTGTGACATTTTGAAAAGCTATTGTTCTAAAACAATAGCAATAGTAATTGAGTATTCTGATTTAAAACCTATCTCGTAGTTTCGAAACCTACCTTTAATTTCAAGCCCTTCTTACCCGAACTTCAGCTTCCTGCCTCATAACCTTGCTCCTTTCGGCAATCCTATCCTGCAATGTATTAATTACAAAATATAATTCCGCGCAATTTAATGCGACACTGACTATAGTTGAAAGAATTACACCAATTAATCCACCTGGCCAAAAACCAAAGCCAATTACCTCCGACATCATCTCCGAAATAAATTCACCAGCTTGATCAAAAAAATCAGGTCCCAAATATAATAATTGATAATACAGGCCTTCTTCACCAAATTTTTGATAGGCTTTGGTTAATCCCATTAGATAAAATAGCAACCATACAAGAAGAAGAGAAAGCGGGATTTTCCAAAGGAAATGCGCGTTCGAGAAAAGCTTTGTTATATCATCAATTCCAACAAAAAGTATTGGAATAATAGTGAAGAATCCTATGAAAAGAAATACATGCAATAATAGGGATGCGGTACCAATCATATAAATAATGGAAAAAACACTGAATGGTACCTTTGTTTGAAAGCTATCAATTATGGCATTGGTCTTCGCAAAATCCTTAAGTTTTGAATAAGAAAGTAAGACATAGTAATGATTTTCTTTGGCAACAAAAATAGCCTTGGAAAATTCTGAAAATTGATTCTTATTGTCGTAAAATACCTCATATCTATTGCCACCGATTTTATTTCTTTCAATTTCATAACCTAAAAATGGAAAATAACTTCTTCCGCTATCCACTAGCTTGATAAGATCTATGTATCCATTTTTTATATCTCCTGAGTACAATTCAACATATATATCACGTTTGGGGGCTTCGCTAGTTAATTTTAAAAAAGAACTATCAACCTTTGCATATGTTGTATTCCAGTCTGGAGGAATTTTTAGTTCAAATAAGGCCTTTGAATCTTTAATGGTGTTGGAAGTTTGGGCTTGCGCATGATTGTAGAATGAACAGATCAAAAACATTACACAAAAAAAAATGGAGGTGTTTTTTTTTCATTTTGTTATTGTTATTATACTAAAAAAAACGTAGTATCTTTTTTGCTAAGCTAATAATTTAAATTTGAAAATTCATTTTGTCAGCGTTGCACGTATGTCGCAGGCTGGAATATTGAACCTTCCTCCAGGTTCAAATAGTTTTTTATCCAAAAAGTATCCCAACGGCTAAATTGTCATCCACCTGACTTATCTCACAATTTCTTTCTGTAAGGGGCTAAAGGAATTTCTTTGAAAATCCAGCAATCTTTGGC
>CAIYPC010000630.1 GCA_903927975.1 uncultured Bacteroidota bacterium
ACAATAATGCCTTCTACATTTTTTTTTAAAAAACTGTCCGATAAACCTTGAAGGTTTTATACGCCGACTGAAAATAATTTTGCTTTCCAAAAAAAACTTCAAGGTTTTTTAGAGAGCTTCCACTGATGTAAGAATATTCTGCTTAATAATGTCTGTGTTATATTTGCAATCTTTATAATTGCATGAAATAAAAATTTAGTTTGATGAATAATTTACCCAAAACTTTTCTTTTTGATTTGAACGGAACCATGGTTGACGATATGGAATTTCATGTGAAAGCATGGTATGGGATTTTGAACGATGATTTGAAAGTTAATATGACCTGGGAAGAGGTTCGCAAACACATGTATGGAAAAAATTCTGAATTGTTTGTGAGGGTTTTTGGAGATAATTATTTTAATGATGAGGAGATGAACCACTGGTCAATGGAAAAAGAAAGGCGCTATCAAGAAAATTATTTGCCTCATTTGAAATTGATTAATGGTCTTGATGAATTTTTGAAAGCTGCAAAACAAAATCACATTAAGATGGCTATTGGATCTGCTGCTATTCCATTCAATATAAATTTTGTGCTGGACAATTTAAAGATTCGCGATTATTTTGATGCGATTGTGAGCGCGGAAGATGTTGAGATCAGCAAGCCACATCCTGAAACATTTTTAAAAGCAGCAAGTTTGCTGAACGCAAAGCCTGAAAATTGTATTGTGTTTGAAGATGCACCGAAAGGCGTGGAAGCAGCTCAGCAAGCAGGCATGAAATCGGTGGTGTTAACGACTATGCATGACCGAAATGAATTTGATCAATACAATAATATCATAGCTTTCGTGAAGGATTATACAGATCCTTTCTTTACCACGATTTTAGCCTGATTAATCTGATTTGCCTGATGGAAATGCGTCTTTGCCGAAAATGAAAAACTGATTTGATTGAAATCAATTCGTCAAACTGTTCAATCTTGTTCCTTGTATCTTGATTCTTGTATCTTAACCCTGCGTTTTTCTTCTTAATTTTTGCTGAAAAGCTTGCGAACTTATGCTGTGTAACCACGAGGTAAATAACCTAATTTCGCAGCGTCATTTCTTCTGAAACATACCTTCTCCTATTTGTACAATCTTTATTTATGATTAGGAAAAAAGGTTTGTTTTTGATTTTATTAATGGTTAGCGTGATGTGCCTCTCGGCGCAGAACAGCCTTTTTCAATTTTCGAGAATCGATATTGCTAATGGACTTTCCAATAATGGCGTTAATTGCATTTTTAAAGACAGCAAAGGCTTTTTGTGGTTTGGAACTATGTCCGGTCTGAATCGCTTCGATGGCTATACTTTCAAAATCTTTAGAAATGATAACAACGATTCTTCTTCCATCAGCGACAATTCAGTTTTAAAAATTTTAGAGGGGCCTGATAATAAACTCTGGGTATATTTCAGGGTTGGGTTTAATATTTATGATCCCGTAACTGAAAAATTCGATCATCGCCCACAGGATTTTTTGAAGTCGATTAATATCCCTGATTCAAGTATTGCTTCGGTAAAAAAAGACAGCAATGGAAATTTTTGGTTCTCTGATACAAAGACGGGTTTATATAAATACATACCATCATTAAATCAAACCATTCATTTTTCTCACAACCAAAAAGATGAAAAAACATTGCACTCTGATAATGTTACTGCCATTACAGAAAGCGCAAGCGGAGGTTGGTGGGTTATATACAGTGATGGCGTGATTGATAAGATGGACGAACGCAGCAATAAAATTGTTTATAGAAACACGAGCATAGAAAAATTATATCCCAATGAAATTTCGGAATATCAAGTTTTTGCAGATGCACAAAATGGTCTGTGGATCTACATCGCATCCAA
>CAIYPC010000631.1 GCA_903927975.1 uncultured Bacteroidota bacterium
CACTGCTCCACTTGTTGCTTACTTTGGCTTTACTTCTGAAAAGCTCAACAAGAAAATAATTCTATATTGGAATGTTATTTGTTTACTCTTGCTATTGAACGTTTTAACGATTGGGATTTTATCGGCCCCATTTGCTTTTCAGGTATTTTCATTTATCCAACCTAATATAGCTATACTCCATTTCCCGTTCGTCTGGCTGCCAACATTTATTGTTCCTTTGGTTCTTTTTGGGCACCTGGTTTCCATCAGGCAACTATTGAAGTCCATTAAGCAGATAGACTGAATAGTTGAGAGTTAAGAGTTCAGAGTTGGTCTCTGTGATTTAGGGACCGGCTCTGAACTCTTAACTAGGAACTTTTAACTCACAACTTCCTACTCAGAACTCTTAACTCTCGCTGTTATTTTGTACCTTCGCGGCTTCTTAAAAAAGCAGCATGGTTAAAGTAAATAATATCACTCTTTCTTTTGGCAAAAGAGTATTGTTTGATGAGGTGAACCTCACTTTCACAAAAGGCAATTGCTATGGGGTAATTGGCGCAAATGGGGCAGGAAAATCAACCTTCTTAAAAATATTATCAGGTGAAATAGAACCTAATAAAGGCACCGTAGAAATTTCTCCGGGGATGCGCATGGCTGTGCTGAAACAAAACCATTTTGAATTTGATGAATGCACAGTTCTTAATACGGTATTGATGGGCCACACAAAAATGTGGAGCGTGATGCAGGAGAAAGACGCGATTTATATGAAGGAAGATTTTAGTGAAGAAGATGGCATAAAAGCCGGCGAGCTGGAAGCTGAATTTGGAGAAATGGGCGGTTATACTTCAGAGAGCGATGCCGCTGCGTTGTTGAGCGGATTGGATGTTCCTGAAATGTATCACTCATCATTGTTGAAAGAATTGCCTGGTGCTTTGAAAGTACGTGTGCTTTTGGCTCAGGCATTGTTTGGCAATCCTGATGTTTTGATTTTGGATGAGCCTACCAATGACCTGAACGTTGAAACAGTGAGCTGGCTTGAAAACGTTTTGGCTGATTATGAAAACATCGTGATCGTTGTATCGCATGATCGACATTTTTTAGATGCTGTTTGCACGCATGTTGCCGATGTTGACAGACAGAAAATAAAAATTTTTACAGGTAACTATACTTTCTGGTACGAGTCTTCGCAATTGATGGCAAGACAAATGACCGATAAGAATAAAAAGACGGAAGACAAACGACAAGCATTATTGGAATTTATTGCGCGGTTCTCAGCGAATGCCTCTAAATCAAAACAGGCAACTTCAAGAAAGAAGGCTTTGGAAAAATTGACGATTGAAGATATTGAGCCATCTAACCGCCGCTATCCTGGAATCATTTTTAAGCAACAGCGTGAAGTGGGCAATCAGATCTTGAACATAGAAAATCTTTCAAAAACAAGAGAAGATGGTCGTGTATTATTTTCAAAGATAAATTTCAGCATAAACAAAGGCGATAAGATTGCTTTCGTGAGCAAAGATCATTTAGCGCTCACCAGTTTTTTCGAAATCATTAATGGTTCATTAAAACCCGATGGCGGAAAATATGAATGGGGCACAACCGTCACCAATGCATATCTACCTAATGATAACAGCGAGTTTTTCTTAGAAAAGAATTTGAATTTGATGGATTGGCTTCGCCAATATGTTCCGCCACATGTAACGGATGTTGATGAACCTTTTTTGAGAGGTTTTTTGGGCAAGATGCTTTTTAGCGGGGAAGAAGTGCTTAAAAAGATAACCGTATTGAGCGGTGGCGAAAAAGTTCGCTGCATGCTTAGTCGGATGATGCTTCAGGATCCAAATGTTGTAATTTTAGATGAGCCGACAAACCATCTCGATCTTGAATCAATTCA
>CAIYPC010000632.1 GCA_903927975.1 uncultured Bacteroidota bacterium
CTATTTTTGAGTTCTCTGAAGTATCATTGGTGGCTGAATTATATTGTATCCCTTCAAACAAACCAACCCCATTGGTTAATCTTGAAAACTGCAAGCCCGCTCCAACATAAAAATTTTTAAACGGAATATAATGAATACTCAACGGAATATTGAAATAGAAAAGCTTTTTTATAAATACTGAACTTTGGGTAGTTGTGGCAACAGGGCTTCCGCTTGTATCATATTTGATCACTTGGCTGGCTAATAATTTCTTTGTGTATTGAGGCGTATTGAATTGTGCTTCCAATTGAATGTACAAGTTCTTATTAATATACGCCCTCAACACCGGAACTGGAATATAATCCGACAGCACGCCACTAGTTCCGCCCGAATTATAATCTGAATGTTGTTGACTTCCAACAGTAAAAAACTGGTTCAAGCCCAAACCTGCCGTCAATGCAATTCGTTTATTTTTTTTATCAACAGAATCAGTTTTCTTTTTTGAAGGCTGATTGATTGCAGATTGCTTCTTGCTCAGTGTATCAATCTTTTTAATTTTAGATGACGTGTCTGAAATAATAGGGACGGATGTTTTTATAGTTTCGGAACTGTCGTTATCATTATGCTGGTTTTGTTCACTAACATTATTTACAGAGTTGACATCAGCATTGGTATTCTTTTCTTGCTTATTAATTTTTTTGCTAACAGATTTGCTGATTGCTAATCCTTCATCATTCAAATTATCCTCAACTCTATTTTTATTTGCTCTCTTGTGATGTGAATTTTTCTGTTTTGTGGAATAAGGAACAGCTAATTTGTTGTAATTATTTTTTCTTTCAACAACTTTATTGCTTTCATTAACATCATTCCCATGAGTTGAAGGATTATTATTTTTTATAGAATTTGTCGGCTCACCAATTTTTGAATCAACATTTTTTTGCTGACTTTCTTTCTTCACATTCGCTTGTTCTTCATTTTGATTTTTTGTTACTGAATCAATATCATTCATCTTACTGCCGTTCTTCATGCTTATTGAATCTCCAGTTTTAACTGAAAATGAATTTTCTTTTCGCTCAGTTACATTTTTATTACCCATAGTTTGATTCGTAACCGGTAAATTATTTTTTTCAGAAGACTTATTCGTTCTCATTATTCCCGGACAATTGCAAACGCCAATCAATAGCAATAATAAAATAATGAGCAGCAACCATCTCCTCCAATCTTTGCTTTTTTCAACTGGCATTTTTGCATCAAGCAAACCTTGCATAGATTGCCATTGATCAGCAACATCCGGCAAGCTTGACTGCTCCAGCTTTTCAGCCCAAGGATTTTTATTTTCTAAATGCTCGCTCATAATTTCGAGTGCAACATCATAATTGATTGTTTTAATTTTTTTCTTGCTTCGCTCACATGCCATTTGCTTGTGCCTTCTCTAATGCCCAACATCTCGCCAATTTCGCGGTGATTAAATCCATCTACCGTATAAAGATTGAATACAAGTTGTGTTGCAGCGGGCAATTGTCTGATGAGATTTAGCAATTCATCGGCATTTATTTTTTCGATGATATGGTTTTCAATGGATATTTCTTCTTTCATGTCTGATAAATCGCTTGTGTATGCAAGTGGCGATTTTCTAAGAAAGCCAATCGCCGTGTTAATGATTATTTTTCTTACCCATGTATAAAAGCTTGCTTTGCCAGCATCATATGATTTTATATTGGTAAACATTTTTAAAAACCCATCATTTAAAACCTGCATCGCATCTTCTTGATTGCTCACATATCTTGCACATAAAGATCCCATCGACACATAAAACCTTTTATACAATAGTTCCTGTGCTTTGCGGTCGTTCTTTTTACAACCTTCAATCAATGCTTGTATGTCATCGTCCGCAGGTGGCAATTTTATTTCGGCGCTTATTTGCCAATGAATTTATAAGGTTTAATAGTGTTGCATTTTTTGAAAGCGGCTGCGTTTTGTTGTGCTTCCATAATTTATTTCCACATAATAAACTCCAGGTTTTAAAGTCTGCACAGCAATCGCGACCTGATTGTTTCCATCAACTGTTGCAACCTGTTTTATCAATATTAAATTCCCAAATGAACTGTAAATATTAATCGTGACATTATCATTTCCTGTCATTGAAAGATTCAAATTCACTGTGTTGGTTGCAGGATTTGGGTAAGCAGGAATCTGCGGTAAACTATTTGGCGCGGCAGTATCTTTTGCAAGGCTGTCGATCATAATATATTGCCAGCCTGATGAAACTGTGCAACCAGCTTGTGTTGTCACTTGTACTTGAACTAAATAAATACCCGTATCACTAAATTGATAAGTAGGATCATTGCTGGTTATCTGAACAACATGTGATGGATAGTACGAAGAATCATAAAGCCGACCGTCTTTAATAATATTCCATGTTTGAGAAATAATTGGCTGACCACTGGTGGCTATGAATGAAATTGAATTTGGCTGGTTTGCATTTGCTGAATATGTAAAGCCTGCAAAGCAAGTATCAGCAGGGCCAATATCTATATAAACAAGAGATGAGAAATAAGCACTACAGCTATCTCCATTAATAAAAGGCTTGCTTACATATAGATAAACCCAATTTTCTCCCTTTGGAAATACATGTGTTGGAATTTTTGAAGTATCAACGCTTCCATCTGCAAATACCCAATGGTATGAGGCATTCGTTACACTATCCTGCAATGGATTAAATTTTATCGCAAAAGGATTTGAAGGATTGGCAGAATAGGTGAATGAAGCAGATAAAGAACATGAATCAACGCTTTGCACTAGAATATCTTTACAACTTGAAGATGTGCAACCTGAAGTTGTTTGCAATTGTTCGCAAACATGATAAGTTCCTGTTTGAGGAAATGAATAACTGAATGATTGTCCTTCGCCAACATTTGCTTCATTAACTGTCCAAATAGAATTGCTGTAATATGAACCAATAATAGTTGAGGCATCATAAAAAGAATAATGGCTCAGATTAGTTGAGTCATTATAGTATTGAAAAGATGAAGAACAAGTTGGAGTGAAATTGATATTGATTATCTGAACAACTGAATCATAGCAATTGGAAGATGAATCGATAACAACATGAGTTACTGAATATGTGCCTGATGCATTATAATTGTGAGACGTATAGCTATTCCACCCAGTCTTGCCATCACCAAAATTCCAAGTCGATACGCCGTGAATAAGACTATCAGCAGAACTAAAGTTGACGATATTATTATTGATGGTATAAGAAAATGTGGCGTTGCAATTCTTTTGCGCGTTCGCTTGCAAGCTGCAAACTATGATAGATAAAAGTAAAATTCTCTTCATAATAACTCATTGAAGATTTGAAAAAACAATTACACTAATCATTTACGCTTTCGCAAGGCTAAACAGTTGGGTTAACCCATAAATATTCTGATACTTTATTTTTCAAGCAATGATTTTCTCTCAATCTAAAGCTTTCAAGGCGGTTTTAAAATCATCAGTCGTTGTCTTAGATAAATCGAAATTAACCGTTTGATTAGCGCTTATTGTAATGGGCGTGAATGATGAATAGAGATTTCCATTTTTACAAGCGATAGCCACAACCGTTGCCGATAAACCAACTGGTGCATAATCATAAATATAATCATTGTTACCGCTGCCATAATTTTCATAAACATGCACCATGCAGGTAATATCTTTAAAAACAAGAAACACATCTACCGCATAAAATGAAGTATCATAATTGCCATGAATATCTAATGAAGTTTGCGGATAAGCCGAGAAATAGTTAGCATCATCACTATTGCACCAACTGCCGTTGATTGCAGGATCAGTAAACTGATACAATGAAAAAATGTAAGAATTTGCGTCCGCAACAACCTTATCAAATGCAACGCTATCCTGCTGTGGCACCCAAGTTACAGCAACTGAATCATTGCCTCCGACTCCAACGAAAGCCTGCATAGCTGGATCGACAGATAAACCATTAAGTGGTTGTTGAATATTTATTGGTCCTTTCGCTATGAACATTGTTTTATTTCCAGATTTTGCATCGATAAAAAATTCGCCACCGGATTTTAACGGTGCTCCGTATCCTGTCATGGTTCCAACATTCGATAAAAGCATATCCGACTTTTTATAGATATCCAAAAACTCAATGCTCACATTTCCTTTGGGTGGTTGACCTGTGCTATCAACAAATACATTGGCGGGAATATCAACTACAGTTCCTTGAGATGTTGTGAAACTGCCGCCCGATAAGGCATTCACGCTCTTTGTTTGTAATGCAATTTTATTTTTTTGATAAAAATCTAAAAGTGAAATATAATTTTGGTTACTTGAATTCTTACTGAACTCTTTGTTGCAGGCAATAAAAACAAATGCAAAAAGAAATGTAACGATTGCGGAAACGGCAAAGCCTAAATGAATTTTTTTCATAAAAATTAGTTTGATGATTGATTAGTGATATTAAAAAACCTGTTCCTTGCTGATGTGTACATACATATATGCGTCAGCAACCCCAAAGCGTTGGGTTGAAGAAAAATATATTTTGTGGAGATTAATATTTGCGCCGAAGTTCGCTCACAAATTTTGCAAACGAATCTCTGATGCGCGAGCCGCCTTCGGCATAATTGTTCACGATGATGGAGAAAATGAGCAGATGATTTTTCTGTGTGATGAGATAGCCGCTCAATGCAGCCACTCCCGTAAGGCTTCCTGTTTTTGCAAAGATGTAGCCACTATCTTGTTTATAACGGGCACCGAGTGTTCCAGCTCCGCCTGTTGGCAAAATGCGTTTCATCCTTTCTATCCCGAATTCTTTTTGCATTTTATTGAGCAGCCATATAAAATCCTGTGGCGTGAATAAATTGAAACGGCTTAATCCGCTGCCATCTGCCCACTCTGGTTTTTGTGGCAGACCTTTTAAATCTGTTTTTAATAATGTGTCAACAATTTTTTCATCATTCATAATCCCCAGCTTTTCATTGCTCACCATCAACAATGTTTGCTCGGCAAAAAAATTGTCGCTGCGGAACATCATTGGACGGAAAAGAGAATCTACGGGCTGTGAATGAAGAATAGTGAATGGTGAGTGGTGAGTGGTGAGTGGTGAATGATTGATAAAAATATTTTTCCCAATTGTGTCTTTCAATAACTCAACTGCGGATTCTAATCCTTTGGTTACAAAAGGAATTTTTTCTTCTTTATATTTTTCTGTTCCCTGCGTTATCTCAAAAACATTTTCGTCGAGTCTTCGCTTAACAGAAAAATTCTTCGAAGTGCTGTCGTTTGAGAAAACAACTTTCCAATTTATATCGGGGATTGAAAAACTGCTGAACGTGCCATCAGAAACCTGCGTTTGCGCCCATTTGATAACATTTGCATAAACAGGCATCGGGCTTCGGTCGGTCATATCATCACCATTATAATCATCCCAGCTCCAGCCCAAGCCCCATGCTTGCTCTTTCCAATTTGCATCGGTTATATAAATATTTCTTTTCTTCCATTTTAAAAAATCAACAACAGGTTGTTTCAAATAATCAGGATGAAGTAAAGTCGGATCGCCAGTTGGAAGAATTAATATATCTGTATCTCTTTCTATATAGCGAATGCCAATCAATGAATCTCCGAGATATTTCATTCCCGCATATAAAGAAAATAATTTGGTGTTGCTTGCAGGGGTAAAATATTTGTTGCCTTGATAATCCATTATCTGTTGATTGGATGTTGCATCAAAAACAGAAATACCAACATTTACATTTTGAAGCACTGAATCATTCAGAGGGTTGCTATCATTTTGTGTGCTGATTTTTTTTTGTACACTACAAGAAATGATTAATAAGAAAGAAGAAAAGAGAAATAAGGATTGAGAAAATTTTCTATTAATAATTTGCATCGATGAGTATTAAAGTATTAGCCGAAGTTACAGAGAAAGACTGTATAAATTATCGTGGGGAGATGCACATTGCTCAATAGAATTCCCTCAGTACAAGAGTGCGACGCAAGAGAAGATTAATAGTAGCAATTCAGCTCGGTTCACAAAAAAATTTCGAAAAATAATTTGACTGTATTTCTTAATCCAAAAGTTCTCTCGAATAAAAATCTTTAGAATTTAATTAGAGAGTTACACGTCATTGCGAGGAACGAAGCAATCTGGTTTACAAATTTCAATCTGATCAAGCTTACTAGATCAGATTGCTTCGTTCCTCCCAATGACGACCAGAGTAGTCGGCTAATCGCTGAACGTCAATCAATGTAATTCCATAAAATCATTCGAATGAACTCAAGAATTATCAATTAATAATTTATCAATTCTTCATTCTTAAATTCTTTCTTGTGCCCTCAACCATCTTTCCGGAATTTCGTTGCTGCTTGCGAGCAAATAATCTTTATAAGAACATGCGATGTATTTTTTATCGGGCAACTGCATCCACCAACGATTTGTTTTCCTACTCTTCAAAAAAACAGTTTCCACTTCTGCAAATGCAGTGTGATATTCAATGAACGAATCTCTTTCATCAAGCTCTGCTTCGCGCCTGCCGCGACTTTTGCCATCAACCAAATACCAAAGCATGTGACTGATTTGTTTCGCGGTTAAATCATTCACATCTTTTTCAGGCATGTAACCATAAATACCAACCGTGTTTATGTTCGGGCTCATACCTGCATAACGCATGAGTGAGCAAGCTTCTTCGCCATTAAATCCATTGGGAGAAAAATCATTTGCTGGCGCATAAGGATTTGCGATAGCAGAAATATCGAAACTGAAAAGTGAAGAGTTGCGGATCACGGGTTCCATCTCTTCAATATTTTCTTTCACGCTGCCAACACGAAAACAGTCGAAACGAAGCTTGTCCATTGTTTCCAGCATGTGCGGATGAACATAAAAACTTTGAAAGCCGATATGATTATAATGACGGATATAATTCGGTTCGTTCGTAAGTATCTCCATCAAAAAATTATCGCTGCGGTTCAATGAATCCAGATCCAGATCAATCACAGCATCCACACAAACTGCTTCAATCACTTTTCTTTTGTCAACATAATTATTGTATTGTGCCAATGTAAGATCGTGCGAACCGCCAAGCACCACAACTGTTTTTCCAATATCAGTCAATTCTTTGATCACAGTTTTCAATGCAGCATAAGTATCATTCAATCCTGCCCCTGCTTTTATATCGCCGGCATCAGCGATCTGCACATCTTTGTGCCAATAAAAAAGTTTATAAAACTGTTCGCGTATTGCATTTGGCGCAGCCATTCCACTTGAATAAAGACCGCTACCTCGTGTTTCATTGCAGCCAACAAGAATGATATCCTTATCAAAAAAATCGGGCAAAGCATTTTCATGAACATCGATAGTCTTTCCAATTTGCCCGTGTCTATATTCCTCCTTAATAGAATTTTTTTGAAGATTCACCGGATCTAAAAAATCTATGAGGTTAAATAAATCGCTCATCGTGTGTGTTATTTATAACAAACTTAGACGAAAAAGAAATCCTGTGAAGGAGCGGGTTATTCACATACGTTGACAAATGGTTTGAACCACGATTTTAACCTGATTTATCTGATTTGCCTGAAAGCACACTCCGATTTTCATCTTCTCTTAAAACTGGATTAAAAAATTATGTTCGTTGGCTTCATAAGAATATGAGATCGAGAAACCATAATTATCACAAATCTGTTTTACAATCGCGAGACCAAGCCCAATGCCTTCTGAGTTTTGTCCTTTTTTAAAACGATCAAAGATATTGTTATCATCAAGACTAAAAGATGCACCGCTATTTGAAATTTTCAGCTCATTATTATTGAGAGAAATATTAATGCTGCCGTTATCATTATTATGCCTGATTGCATTTCCCAATAGATTATTCAATAAAATATCAGCGAGATAATCATCCATGTTCACAGTCGTTTCTTTTAGATCTGTATGAAGATGCAAATGCTTTGCGGCTATCAAATCTTCAAGCTGCGATAATTTTTCATTGATAAGAATATCCAAACGGAGTGGAGCTGCTTTATTGAATTGGTTATTTTCGATTTTAGTTAATAACAATAATGATTGATTCAGTTTCGTGAGTCTGCTCATTGCATCGTACATCGATTGCAACTGTTTGGTTTGTGATTCATTTAAGTTCGGTTCCTGAATCATCAGATCTAATTTTGAATTCAATATTGCCAATGGTGTTTGCATTTCATGCGAAGCATTGTCTGCAAAATTTTTCATGGTTTCATAATCTTTCAAAATCCTTATCTGCATTGAGTTTACCGCAATATTTAGATTATCGAATTCCTCAATTTTGGTTTTCTCGATCGCAACATTTTTTTTATTGGTGAGATTGAATTCTTTAATTGAATCAAGCGTGTTATAAAATGGCAGCCATAATCTTCGCAGCAAAACACGATTGGTAATAAATAAAATCAACAGCAACAAAATGATGATGCCAATAGTAATTATAGCAATTAGCTCACTCAAATCTTCCATTTCTTCTTCTGACTTGGTAACGGAAGCTCTATATAATTTTCCATTGATATTTATGGGAAAAGAAATTTCGCGGTAAGCAACATGATCATGATGATGTCCATTATGCAACCTGATGTTGCTGAATTTTCTTTTTACTGAATCATTCGATTCTTCAAAACTTGTGTGTTGGTCGCGATAATCAGTTGCTTCAGGCAAGCGGTTATTTGTGTTCACATAATTTATTATCTCCGCTTCTTCCACTTTCAATGTGTTATCAAGCTGATGGATGAGCACATAGCGCACAATAAAATAATAACAAATGCTCGCAGCAAGCAACACAATGATTGTTGCTATGAGATTAATGCGATTATATTTTGTGATCAGCTTCATTATTAAAAGTTTATCGCAGAGACAGAGAGGCGCGGAGGAAGTTCAAGGTTTATAGTTCAGAGTCGTGAGCCTTTGAAAATATTTACTGCGCAAATTTAGAAGACGTTAACTCCCCATAATAATTGTTTTTATAATTGTCTAGATTCCAACTCTGAACTCCTAACTCTCAACTCTGAACTCCGCTCAACTTATACCCCATTCCATAAACCGACTGAATATAATCCCCGCATCCTGCAACAATCAATTTCTTGCGCAGGTTTTTTACATGCGTGTATATGAAATCGAAATTAACAGCACTTTCAGTCTCATCGCCCCACAAATGTTCTGCAATAGCATTTTTCGAAATCACACGACCTTTATTGTAAGCAAAGTATAAAATCAATTGATACTCTTTTTTTGTTAGCTCCACTAGTTTATGATTCACCGAAACTGTTTTTGCTAGTGTGTCGATAACAATTTCATTGAACTGGATCAAATTGTTGCCTGATGAATTTCTTCTCCTGATGATTGCAGCAATTCTTGCCACCAATTCTGACAGATGAAATGGTTTCGGCAAATAATCATCCGCACCAAGCTGTAGCCCTGTTATTTTATCTTCCAAAGAATTGCGTGCAGAGATAATCAGCACGCCATCCATTTTTTTATTTTTTTTCAGTTGCTTTAAAATATCGAGCCCGCTCCCACCGGGAAGATTAATATCAAGCAAAATGCAATCGTAATCAAACGACTCTACTTTTTCAATGGCAGTTTTATATTCGGCGGCTATATCGCAAACAAAACCTTCCTGCTTCAAGCAGGTCACAATGCTTTCACTCAATAATTTTTCGTCTTCTATTATTAGCACTTTCATTTTTGAGAGTTATTAGTCTGAACCACGATTTTAGCCTTATTTATC
>CAIYPC010000633.1 GCA_903927975.1 uncultured Bacteroidota bacterium
ATTGGTGGAGATGCGCTTGGTCCTTTGCTTAAATTAAATAATTTAGAAGGCGTTGACTTTTACTCAGGCGTTCATTTCTTTATTTCAGAAAAGCAAAAGTCTAAGAAAATAAATCAGCAATAGTTGAATAAATCGGCGATTCATCTTTTATTAATTCTTCAAAATATCTTCAAAGCCCTCGTTCAATATTTTCTTACATTACGTTATTAAAGAAATAACGAGCTTGATAAATTCTTTCCCTTATTTATTAATGTGCTTGCTGGCAGGTATTGTGTTTATAGTAATACTGACTGCTAGATTTAAAATCCCTGCTTTTTTTGCATTGATTGCAGCTTCGTTTTTAGTTGGCATCAGCGTGCTAATGCCAATGGCCGATATTCTCAACACAATAAAAGATGGCTTTGGCAATATCATGAAATCGCTGGGCTTGATCATCGTGATGGGTACTACCCTTGGTGTGGTATTAGAGCACAATGGCAGTATCGCCGTGATGAGCGATTTCATTATTAAAAAGATGGGAGAAAAATATATTGCGCTTTCCATGAACATCATTGGTTTCATTGTAGGGATGCCTGTGTTTTGCGATTCGGGGTTTATTATTTTAAGCAGCCTGAACAAATCCATTTCTAGAAGAACAGGCATTTCCCCACTCACAACGAGTGTTTCTCTCGCTACTGGATTATTGTCTGTGCATTGTTTGATTCCCCCTCATCCCGGCGCATCAGCGGCAGCCACATTATTACAAGTCGATTTTGGTAAATTGTTATTGACAGGAATTGTGATAGCAATTCCAGCTTCCCTTGTCGGTTATTGGTGGGCGTTATATACAGGCAAAAAAAATGTGGTGAAATTGCCCGAGGAAGAGACGATAGAAACAATTTTGTCACAGCAACTTTCCGCTTTTCAATCCTTCATGCCGATTGTAGTACCGGTTATTTTAATGGCAGCAAGATCATTTGCCACTTGGAGCAAATCATCCCCTCAAATATTATCGACCATACTTTCCTCAGCGGGAGAACCAGTGATTGCACTTGCAATCGGTGTGTTATTAGCATTGCTTAGTTGGAAAGGCAAGAAGATGAAAATCGTTAGCACGTTGTTATCTGAAGGCGCAGAAAAAGCAGGAGGCATATTGGTGATCATTGGCGCAGGCGGCTCATTCGGAGCAATATTAGGTGCCATGCATTTCGGTGAACATTTTAGTAAGGTGCTTCCATTAGCAAGCATGGGAATACTTTTTCCTTTTTTAATTACGTCATTATTAAAAACAGCACAAGGATCTTCCACCGTTGCAATCATTACCGCATCTTCGCTTGTGTTGCCATTGTTGCCAGCTTTAGGTTTGGATTCTGCGAATGGTCGCTTGCTTTGCGTGCTGAGCATGGGCGCAGGTTCGATGATCATCTCACATGCCAACGATGCATATTTTTGGGTGATAGCAAGATTTTCTTCCATAGAAACAAAGCCGATGTTCAGGGCGTATACACCTGCTACATTATTGATGGGGCTTGTTACATTTGGCATGGTATGTATTTTATCTTTGCTGCTGCCACATTAAAATTTTTATTCTCTCATGCATATCGTAATCGCCCCCAATGCTTTTAAAAATGCACTTTCTGCAAGCGATGCTGCTAAATATATTTTTGAAGGATTGAAGCAAAGCAATTTAAAATTCACCAGCACTATTTTCCCAATTGCTGATGGTGGCGATGGTACTGGCGCATTATTAATTGATAAATCAAATGCATCATTGATCGATGCCATCGTTCAAGATCCACTCGGCAGAAAAATAAATGCATCTTTCGGATTAACGGAAGATGGCGTTGCAATCATCGAGCTTGCAGATGCAAGCGGATTGAGATTGCTGAAACCTGCTGAGCTTGATCCTCTGCATGCATCAACATTTGGCACAGGTGAACTCATAAAAGTCGCGCTTGATAAAAAAGCAAGACGCATACTGTTTTGCATCGGCGGCAGCGCAACGATAGATGGCGGCACTGGAATATTGCAGGCATTGGGAATAAGATTTTTGGATATCCATGGCAGTGAATTGGATAAGATGCCGGAGAGTCTGGTTCAACTTGATTCAATAGATTTATCACAACTTTATATGCGGATTAAAAACACAGAGCTGATCATTCTTTGTGATGTAGAAAATATTTTGCTGGGTGATAAAGGCGCTGCCGCTGTTTTCGGTCCGCAAAAAGGAGCAACAAAAAATGATGTAGAGAAATTGGAAGCTTCTCTTTCGAAATTAAAAGATGTAGCATTTGATTCTATTGGAAAAGATATGTCAACAATCCGCCATGGTGGTGCTGCCGGCGGCGTAGCTGCAGGGCTTGCAGCTTTTTTAGATGCGCAGTTGGTAAGCGGGGCAGATTATTTTCTTGATTATACAAATTTTGATAATGCTTTAAAAAATGCTGATCTCCTTATCACAGGGGAAGGAAGTATTGATGAACAAACATTAGAGGGCAAAGCACCATTTGCCGTTGCAAAACGTGCAAAAGAAAAAGGAATTTCTGTTATTGGACTTGGCGGTAAAGTGTCACATCTAGTTAACGATAAAATGAAATATTATTTTGACAAGTTGATTGGAATAAACAATGAACCATTTGAAATTGAAAGTGCATTAAAGAACACTGCTGATAATCTGACACGCTGTGCAAAAGAATTAGGATATGCGTTGGCGTTAAAATGAATACCCCGCAAAGAATTGCAGGGTATTTATATTAAACCTTTTTCCTATGAGGACAACCAGAACAACTCTTAAACGTCTATCAATTGATTATATTTCTCATGGTAAATGGGGATTTTTTGATTTGAACGAATGCTTATGCCGAAAGCCGATATATGGTTATGATGATGATAATTACTAAAATAGACGCGTAAATTATTTTATTATACTTCGCCAGCCAATTCGGGAGATAGATATCAAAATTATCTTTCGATGACTCGGAATATCTGCGAGCTATAATTGTGAGCGGGCAAACAAACTTAAAAGAGAGTAAAATAATTCCTTCCAAAATAAAAAAGCCATAACCAATCCATAGCCAGCCATCAATCTTTTTCATAATCACAGCATATAGCATATAGAAAATTACAAAATTAAAAAATATCCATACTATGGTGTGGATGATTTTAACAATGGTCAATTTTGTTTCGCTATGCACGATGAAATAAATTTTTGTAAGTGAGCCAACTAATAATTTCTGATAAGAACTTCTTCGATTGGGTTTCTGCCATTCCCTTTGCAGCTCACTGCTCTTGGAGCATTCACAATTTCAATTTTAAAAATAGAAGAGCTATATAAGTCTGTTATCAATTTGGTTTTGCTGTTTGAAAGCATAATTTTTGCGCCACGTTCATGCAGTGCA
>CAIYPC010000634.1 GCA_903927975.1 uncultured Bacteroidota bacterium
ACGACACAACATTATGCCAAGATCCTGGATATTAAGGTTGGCGCTGATATGGCAATACTGAAAAAGAAGTTTGCTTCACCTAAAATAATTGTAAAAAGAATTATTAAGCCAAAGCAAAGAGAAAATCAAACAATAATTCAAAAAGAGAAACCTATTATATGAATAAGGAAATTATAATTCCCGAAGAAAGAATACTAACAAAAATCTTTCTTATCAGGGGCGAGAAAGTAATTTTAGACGTACATCTTGCGGAATTGTACGGTGTTGAAACCAGGGCCTTGAAACAGGCGGTCAAAAGAAATTCTGGCAGATTTCCCCCGGACTTTATGTATGTTTTGACCGAACTGGAAATTGAAGCGGTGGTATCACAAAATGTGATACCACACAAAAAGTTCTTTGGGGGCTCTGCCCCCTATGCATTTTCTGAGACCGGGGTGGCCATGTTGAGTAGCGTATTAAAAAGCGATAAAGCGGTAGAAATGAACATCATGATCATCCGCACCTTTGTCACCTTGAGAAAAATGGCATTGAATTACCGAGAGATTATGCAGAAACTGAAAACAATGGAATCAGAAAATGACGAAAAATTCAAAGAGATTTACGCGGCTTTAAATCACTTGTTAAGTCCGCCAAACCCGCCACGAAAACGGATTGGTTACAAGTCGGATGATTTATAATGATTTATAATGATTTAACGACTTGATATTCCAAATTGGAATATTAAGTCGTTGTCAATTTAGCTGTTTTAGAACTGAAAGCCCGGTCTGAAGTGACCGGGCTTTTTTGTTCTTTAAGTGAACGCCTATTCAGCTGCGGCAAGCGGCTGCATTACGCCACGCACGCTATCGCGGCGGGTTTCATTTCGCCGCCAGCCTCGCTGCCGCACAAGCAGGAATGAAATTCGCTGTCGCTCATAACATACCTGTTTTTCAAATCCTTAGAAAACATTTAAATTATATTGCCGTATGCGTATGTGTTGTTGCTATTATTGTAATAACTTTAACCTCTATACTTAATCCGTGCAATTAATAGTTAAATGCAGATAATATTAAACAACCCATATAGGATAACAGGATTGCTTGTAGGTGTTCCTCTAAAAGACCAGACTAAGCAAATCAACAGGCTTAAAAAATTTATTGAAGCCGAACAAGAAGTAAATGATGATTTTAGTTTCCCTGTTTTAGGTTTGTTAAATCGTGAAATAAATAATATTACAAAAGCGGCATCTAAATTAAACCTTGATAGCGACAAAATAAATGCTGCTTTGTTTTGGTTTTTTTCAGGGAACCCAATAACTGATGAGCCTGCATTTGATTATTTAAAAGAGGAAAATCCGAGCGGGGCAAGCGAAATTTGGACGAAAGTTGTACAATCTGCTGGTGTAACTCCACGAAATTTTTCGGCGTATCACAACTTATCAACCTTATTGCTTTGTAATGCTTTTAAAGGTTCGTTAGTGAATATCAATCAATTAGAGCAAGGGATTTCATTAAAATTAAAATTTATAGAAAGTGACTGTATCAAGGATTTCAAGCAACTTGTAACAGATGAAACCTTTAAAACATCAATAAATGAACTTCAATTGTTGTTTCTTGAGCAAATACAATTAGAATTAAAAAACAGAAATGGAACGGCAAATAAGCTAATTGAAATTTTGGCTAAACAAGATTTCTTAGCAAAAGGTGTTTTTTTTAAAACTATAGTCGAAGGTCAAATAGCAACAATAGATAAACAAATTGGAGAAGCCAAAGTTGCCCGAAAGCAAAACGAAGCAAATACACTTTCTATTGGTAAAGAACTGTATGAATTTACTAATCGCCACTACGGTCAACTTAAATCCATTTTAGATACAACAAGTATTCAGTTTTCTTCGATTTCAGATAAAGTATCAGAAGAAATCCTGCAATGTGCAATTGACCATTTTACGTATTACAAAGATTCGGACAGTGATCCTGGTGTTGCCTCAATGG
>CAIYPC010000635.1 GCA_903927975.1 uncultured Bacteroidota bacterium
GCTGAGATAAGCTTTCATCAAAAAATAACGTATGATGACCGATTGATTTTATTTTTTTATTAATTCCTAAATAAAATATCAGGCATGAGGGCGCAAATGTTTTTTTCTCCCAATATGTTTCGGTATAATTTTTTTGAATTTTATCCAATAAATCATTTTCTATATGATGATAATCTGCTGAAGCAATGATGCCGTCGCATATAAATTCTCCATCTTTCGTGTTAACAGAAACTGCATTTCCATTTAAGGAATTGATTTTCTTTATGGGTGAATCAAAATGAAAACGCACGCCATTTTTTTTAGCGATAGACATAAAAGCATCAATCACTTTTCCGAAACCTCCCTGCGGGTACCATGTGCCAAGTTTTAGCCCGGCATAGTTCATCAGGCTATAGAGCGCAGGTGTTTGTTCGGGTGTCGCTCCTAAGAAAAGTACCGGGAACTCCATCAGCGCGATCAGCTTCGGGTGTGTAAAATATTTTCTTATATAACTACTGAAAGAAGAAAAAACATGCAGGTTGAAAAAACCCTTCAACAGATCTGCATCGAGAAATTCTTTTACAGAAAGGCCTGGCTTGTAGACAATATTTTTGAAAGCAATATCATATTTGATCTTAGCATCTTGCATCATCTTGACCAACTTTTCACCGCTCCCTTTTTCAATTGAATCGAACAAACGGGTCAGCTCCCTAAAATCAGCGGGCACATGCATCACGTCTTTTTTGCCGAACACGATGCTGAATGAAGGGCTCAAAAGCTCCAAGTCATAAAAGTCCTCAGCACTTTTACCGAAGTCATTGAAAAAATTTTCAAAGACTTCGGGCATCCAGTACCAGCTCGGGCCCATATCGAAAACAAAACCACTATCCGTTTTTAATTGCCTCGCCCTGCCCCCTGCTGTGCTGTTCTTTTCAAAAACATGTACATCATGGCCCTGAGCAGAAAGATAACATGCAGCGCTCAGCCCTGAAAATCCTGAACCGATCACACAAACTTTTGACATGCTGTTATTTTTAAGATATCATCTGCTCTAGGCGTTTCCGATTTGAGGCATGAAAGTATAAATGCGGGTTCAGGAAATTTTAGAGAAAGGAGTATATCGCATACATAAAGCGACGAATGGTCGGTTTAGAGAGATGAGCCGTATTTGGTGTTCAGGTGCAATCGCAACAACGCAAAAAATTGATAGCTTGAATGCTTGAGCTTTTGCTAAAATTGTTATTTATTGTTCATCGCAAGGAATATGAAATGCATTAATCAGGAGATTTTCGGTTACACGTTTATGTTATAATCTCACTACAAAAAGAAACCTGCACGGATAGCAAGCCTGCTGTATCTAATCTCTGTAGCTGTGCTATTATACTCGTAAGATGTTTTTTGATAACGATAACCCAAGCTCAACAAAAAACCTGCGTTTCTGTTGAAAGGAATTTTCAGGCCAAGCCCTACTGCATACATCACGCCTCCTTTGAATGCTGTGCTGTTAGCTGAGTTCTGTGTGATATTGATTCCATAACCTGCATCTCCAAAATAAAAAGGAATGACGCTTCCTGTTTTTGATAGATCCCCACGAAAGCTTGCGAAAACGGGCAGCACAGTTTGCGTTGCATAAAGATCTGCGCCCATCCCAATTCCGGCCATAGCATATTGCGAAAATTTATAGCCGTTCACTGTCTGAAAAGAGAATGCTGCCGTGGTAACCCCTTCAATGGTTGTTTTTCCAGCAACCAAAGGACCAAGCTCTGTGAAATTAGCAAAGCCATGTTCTTTATAATTAAAATTCTTCCATGATTTTTCTTTGGCAATCCTATCGATATCGCTAATAGGGAAAACGAAAATATTCCCTTCGTGGGTTTGTATCTTTATTGAGTTGGTGTTCTGTTCAATCAGTTTTCCGCGAATCACCCATTGGTTTTTCAGATAAACAACATCTTCTGATGTTGCAGATTGCGCGTTTATAGTGTTGATGAAGACAGAAAAAAGCAAAAATGCGATTGTAAATTTTTTCATGCTCTTTTAATTGTCTGCCCACCTGCGGAAATCAAAAACCCGCTCGCGGCTCACAATGGCCTCTTCAGGTTTAATATTATTTTTCAGTACAACCTGCAGGCGGTTATTATCGTATGGCCTCACTTGTCGTATGGCGTTGATGTTTACAATCATGCTGCGATTTATTCTGAAAAAACTGCTCGTGTCAAGCAATCCTTCCAAATGTTCCAATGTATATTCTGCAATATAGTGAGCATTGTCCAATGCCACCATATGCACGATCTTATTATCAGAATAAAATAGTGCAATGTTGGTAGTTTCAATAAAAAATAATCTATTGCCTATTTTTCCGGTGAACCTTGTTTTATAGTTTGGCGTTTTTGCCTGCAGCAATTTAATAACATCTTCATAATTTATTGCAGGTTGTGCATGCCGGGATTGCAGCATTTTCAATTTCTGCATAGCACTTGTTAATGCTTCCAGCGTAAATGGTTTCAGTAAATAATCTATGCTCAATAATTTAAATGCATCCAGTGCATATTTATCGTAGGCCGTTGTGAAAATAACAGGACTTGATATTTTTACTTTCGTAAAAATTTCGAATGCAGAGCC
>CAIYPC010000636.1 GCA_903927975.1 uncultured Bacteroidota bacterium
CCAACTTAAATCGCCAGCGTCAGCGCCCAAATGCCGAGACAGCAACAATGAAAAACAATACAACCAACATGGTTGATTTGATGCAGCAACAGCATATCGAACGCTTCCAATTAACCCCACCAACTAAAAAAAAGGAGTATTGATATGATTCAGGAATACTTTGGATTAAATCACATTCCTTTAGCTAAAAATGGCCCATTCCTTATGGAAAACCCATCTTTTTGCGTGTTAAAAGAACGATTCCACAGGCTGCTCGAGCACCCAGGGATTGGGCTGTTAACCGGTGAGGCCGGCGTTGGCAAAACTGCATGCCTTCGCCATCTTTGCGCCAGCCTTAACCCGCATCAGTATGAAGTGATATACCTTGCAGAAACTCAGTTTTCAAGATTCGATGTGTATCGACAGATAGCACAGAATTTTGGTTTAGATCCACACTATCGATTTGCTCAGTTGTGGCGTGACATTAAAAATCATATTCGTGAACGAGTTGAAAACAAATCAAGCATGCCAATCTTGATTTTGGATGAAAGTCAAAATTTACCACCATCATTTTTCCAAAGCCTCCCATCTTTTCTTAATTTTAACTTTGATTCTCAAGACATGCTTATTGTTTGGCTCGTGGGACATCCAGAGTTAGTCCACATACTGAATCGTCAAGCGTATGTAGCGCTATCCAGCCGTATTCAAGTTCGTCATCAACTGGAGGCTGTAGATAACAGGGAAGCCTTTTCTCAGTTAATTTCTCAAGCATTTAAAGAAGCAGGGGCAACAGCCAGCCTTCTATCAGGTTCCGGTATTGAGTTGCTACGTACATCATCGGGTGGAAAACCAAGATACGCTCATCGAATATTGACAGAAAGTTTTGCATTGGCGGCAAAAAAAGGGCTGAATCACATTCCTGACGAGGTTATCGAAACAGCCATTTTGCAAATCAAAGGAGGATGAAAAACATGACCATGAACTATCAATATTATGTGAGACCAAATCAGCTTTGAGCGATTGTTTTTAACAGCGGCTCGAGTTTTTTAATTGCTTCACGTCTTTTTAGTGAAGCAATTAAAAAACTGAGCAGGCAAGCGTAGCGCGGCAGTTAATTATCTGTTTCACCTCAAATAGGATGAGATAAAGCATCTTTAATATCTCGAGACGTTACACTAGTGGCAGCACCAAGACTCTCCAAGATCTGCTGTTTCCATGCCTCTATATGATTATAATAAATTCCTTGTGTTCTACAATAAGCGCTTTGTTCTTGTTCCGTTTTGCCAAGTGTATCCATAACAGCTTGCAATTTAGATGCTGGTGATTGATCCTTAGGCCGTTGTTGAACGCGCTCTTCCTTTTTATTTTTCATATTGAACATCCATGTGTAAATAGTGGCCTTAGGTATATTAAATTCTTTGGATAATTCTATTACACCTGGTGCATTAGGTGCTAATGCTTTAGATAACACACTCGCTTTAATTGCATTTGTATATTTTGTGGCTTGTCTCATCAGGAACTCCAATTCCCCACCCTAGAATTAATTTAATTCAGAGGCGACAACTTTCCTGAAACTGGGGGTTATGAAAGAGGCGATTGCCATACTTAAACAGGGTTAACTACAGGGTATTTATGGTGAAGAAGCTGCACTTTCGTCTCACGTCAATTAGCGCGGGACGAAGGATGTAGATTAGAGTGAGACGTTACAGCTGAGTCTCGACTTTAGCCAATTACGCAGCCAAGGCCAATTGATAAATCAATAAGTTAGCATTTTAGCTGGTAAAGTCGGCCAGTCGCCTGGCCAACCTCCCATTTAGAACCCATCGTGCGCTATTTACGCAATGGGCTCAAGACAATCTCGTTACATGCCTATACCTTACCAATCAAAACAATCGGTGTACTATCTTGGCGCTTGGTAGTGGATGCCTCTTTACGAACAAGTCAAACTTATTCCAGTCAAACGACTTACGTTGACTACGTCTGTTGAGCCATTTGAATATTATCATCTTGGCTTCATGCAGAAACTTTGACACCATTTTGAAATTGAAGCTCACGCCATAGTACTGCACATGTCCTCTCAATTTGGCACAAAATGTCCTCCATATTTCACCAAGCGGAATTCTGTTTCTTACCTTTTTCGCCCAAGCCGTCACATTATTCAGTTTAGACCTGAACCGTTTACCACTCGTTTTTACCTTGGGGATAATTCCCCCCTTGAGTGATTTACCTAGATAAAATCTAAA
>CAIYPC010000637.1 GCA_903927975.1 uncultured Bacteroidota bacterium
GGTCAATCACCAGTGGTAAAAGGAAATTAGCAAATGAAAACAAAGACATCTCAATTTGAAATTTACACAAGACAGCAATATTGGCCAGTACTAAAACAAATAAAATGAAAAATTCAAACAACAAAAAGCTTTTCATTTTTATAATCAATTAGGTACAGCATAATTTAAAAACACAAAAATTATTTCTTCATTTAATAAACTAACATGTATGAAAACTTTACTCAACAAAATTTTTACGATCGCTCTTGCTGCTGCGTTTTTATGCAATATATCAGCTAAAGCACAGGTATCAAATCCCCAATCAAAAATTAAGGATTACAAGCTCAAAAATAATTCGCTGCTGCGCATGAAGCCAACCCCCATAGACCCCGGCCAAAAGCTTGGGATAAAGATCAATCCTTACTGGGAAGATATTGATGCGCCGCATTTGTATAACAGCTTTATACCACAAATAGTAGTCCCATCCCCCGGCGCAGTGTGGGCAAGGGTGAAATATGACTCGGTGCCTTACGACGCAAATCAATTTTTGCGCAGCGCGGACGGGGGCACCACATGGCGGCTTGATTCAGTAGATGCGCCGAGCGGCTATGCATTAGGTGCTCTTTCACCTATTGATGCGAACACTTGCTACGCTTCAATGTACAACACACTGGCAGGCGGAGGAGGCATCTTCAAAACCACTGATGGTGGCGGTACATGGAAACAGATCAACCCAGGCAAACTTTTTAGCGAGAACTCATTCCCCGATATTGTTTATTTTTTCGATGCACAGCATGGCCTTGCCGTTGGCGATAATGACGGCACAGATATCTCAAGACTTGAGATATATACAACCAGCGATGCCGGCAGAACATGGCAGCGTGTCCCGGCTAAAAATATACCGCCAACAACAGGGTATGCTTATGGAAATAACTTTAATTCCATTTCAGTTTTTCAGAACAGGTTTTGGCTCACAGCAGGCGATAGTGATGGCAACACTTATTTTTATCGCTCTGATGATTTCGGTCAGCACTGGCAGCAGTTTCCATATACTTTGGGGACAGTTATTTACGATTTTGCTTTCGCTGACAAACTGAATGGGCTAGGTGTTTATTTTGACGATGCGCCGCACGAAATAGAAACACATGATGGTGGTAAAACATGGGCAGATAAAAGTTTTACCGGATACCTGATGGGATTATTTATCACGGTCATCCCGTCCACACACACTTTCGTGAGCACAATAAAACACGGATTTACGGACGTGGGAGGCTCTTCTTACAGCAATGATCTCGGGGCAACATGGAAGCTGATCGATTCGAGCAGTGATTTCAATCCTTTAGCTGTCGCGTTTCTGAGCCCTCAGAATGGCTGGTCTGGCAGAGGTGAATCGTTTGACCCTAATGGCGGCATGTACAAATGGAAATATAATTTTTCATTGGATAATGATGCTGCCCTTGCAACAGATGGCGAAATATCTATATCAAAAAATAGCACTACCGGATTATCAGTTTATCCCAACCCTGTAACTAGCGCACTAAACGTTTCATTCTCTATCCCAGAGTCTCAAAAAGTTTCTGTTGCTATTTATGACATGGATGGAAATTTAATTAAAACACTTGCCAATGAACAAATGCAACCGGGTTTCCATCAACTATCATGGAATGCAAGAAGTGAAAATGTTATTGCAGGAAATTATTTTTTAACATTACAAACAGGCGTTCATATTGAAACTAAAAAAATTACTTTGATCCGATAACATCACACTACATATCATCATGAGTCCTGATAAAATAAATTTCAACCATTAAAGTAAATTAATATGAAAAATTCAGTAGTTGTAATTGCCGCGTTATTATTCCTGACAATTATTTTCTTTGCCTGCAAAAAAAATGACCATGTTCAAAACACAACACCTGGACAAGGAACCGGTTCTGTTAGCGGCATTGTTACAGATTTGAACAATGCGCCTGTCAGTAATGCAACCGTAGCAGGCGGAACAGCTACTGCAACTACCGATGCAAATGGAAAGTTCACTCTTGCAAAAGTTCAGTTCAATAACGATACTCTGTTGGTGAATGTTACCAAAGATGGATTTTTTGAGGGCTCAAAAAATTTAGTATCAAATAACAACTCCATTAATAATACAGCCATCCAATTAATATCAAAGCCAGTTTCAGGAAGTATTTCAGCATCTTCCGGTGGCAATATTTCAGCTTCAGGAGGGGGCTCAGTTAATTTCACTTCCGGGTTTGTCAATGCATCTAACGGTAATGCATATACGGGAACTGTTTCCGTATCAGCTTCTTACCTGGATCCTACGGGTCAGAATTTTAGTGCCCATGTGCCAGGCGATTTAAAATCCGCCAGCGTTTCTAACCAGCAAGGCGTTCTTCAATCATTCGGTGTGGCTGCAGTTGAGATGAGCGATGCTTCGGGCAACAAATTGCAATTGGCCTCAGGCAAAACGGCTACCATCACTTTGCCTATCCCTTCCACATTGCAAAGCATGGCACCTTCATTAATACCGCTTTGGTATTTTGATGATACGAAGGGTTCATGGAAACAGGAAGGATCGGCTAAAAAGCAGGGCAGCAATTATATTGGCACTGTTAAACATTTTTCATTTTGGAACGCAGGAGATTTTGCAGGCACAATAAAACTCAGTGTTACTTTTATTGATTCCATTAGTAAAAAGGCATTTACAAATAAGCTGGTGATAATAACGCGCCTTGGAACCGGGCTTGATACCACAAGCGGCATTACAGATACCACTGGAACAGTGAGCGGATTCGTGCCTGTAAATGACTCTTTGAACCTGAAAGTATTTGATGACTGCAATATGATTGTGTATTCGAAGAATATTGGCCCGTTCAGCGCAGATACAAATCTTGGCGCCATAACCATTAACGATGCTGGTTCCAGCAGCATTACACTTTCAGGCACTGTTATTAATTGCAGCAACACAGCAGTAACAAATGGTTATGTGCAGGTGAACATTGGCAGCAACCATTTCAATTCAGCTATTGCCAATGGCAGCTTTAGCATAACATTTAGTCATTGCAACAATTCAGTAAGCGGTGATTCCATTGTTGCTTATGATGCAGCTAACAAACAACAAAGCATTCCACATTCAATAGATACAGTTAGGGTTAGTCAAAATATCGGGAAGATAATTGCCTGTATCCTTCCAACTCCTCCTGTGGCAGCGTTCAATTATTTAGGTAGTGGCACTGCGCTTCCCATAACAGTTATGTTTAGCAATACCTCCACCAATGCTACGAGCTATTTGTGGGATTTTGGCGATGGCGGCATTTCAGCACTTCAGAATCCTGTACATGTATTTACAGTTGCTGGAGATTATATAGTAAAATTAACTGCAACCGGAAGTGGTGGAACTAACAGCACTACCGCTACTGTACATATTGCCGGTATTGGCAACACTAATGATAGCGAATATATAAACCTTACTCTGAACGGATTAAATTATTCATGGGCGCTCCCAGATTCGCTTAGCGCCCAACGTGTGGACTCAGGGGGAGTGTTTAATACAATAGTACTTGGAACTAGTGCCGACACGGCAACAAAATCAATTTTTTTTGTTATAGGTAATGACAATGCCTCAACAGGCAATTACACTTTTAATAATGGCTCAGTAAATATTTCATCTGCACAATACAGTTTGAGCTCTACAACAACAAATGTCACCGAATATGGAACGGTGGGCGGATATATAACCGGAACAGCTTCGGGTTCAAATTTTACATGTTCGTATCGGGTAAGAAGAGTTCAATGACAATAAACTTTTAAAATAAAACTAAAATGAAACGTAAATTATTTTCTTATTTAGCTTTGACAGCATTGTTGTTAAGCAATATTAAATGCAGTAAAGAATCTCAACCTGACAATAAAAAATCAAATGATTCTTTAACAGCATCCACTGTAGTTGCTCCAAAAATTATTTATACAGATATAAATCCAGATACAGTATTATATAGTGGCGCAGTCTATAATCTTGATATAAATAACGATGGCATTGCAGATTTCACCATTTCTAATAATAAAAGTTCAGTAGAGTTAAGCTGTCTGGGAAATAATGAAGTATTGATAGATAGTGCACTTAACACATTGAGCGCACTATCATCAAACATAAATATTGGAGCAACAGGTTTATGGAAAAATTCATCTCTCTTAATAACCTCTTATACCTCGCATATTGGAGGTTGCGGTCCCACCGGAAATCACGCCTCAGGTGGTTGTACCGATTATGTTGATAAAGGCCCATTTCCCAATCAGGCAGCCGCATTTCTTGGCTTGAGAATTCACAAAGGGCTTAACACATATTATGCATGGGCGAGACTAACAACAAGGCTGCCATACATTACGGGAAAGTCTGTGCCCTTAGCGTCCTTTATTGTGAGCATACAAGATTACGCATATAATTCAGGCACAGGTCTGCCAATACTTGCAGGGCAAATGCAATAAATTTAAAACCATATTTCTTGAAGTAAAAAAGACGACGTACTTGAAAAGGGGAAATATTATTAAACCTTCATTATATAGGGTTGGGAACATCTGTTTTATATCAAGCCAGTAACTGATAAGCAAAACCATAATCGTTATAATGATCAAGTTAAGCAAAAGTCGGGCCTCTCTTTCCAGAGAGGCCATTTCGTTTTCTTATTCTAATAATGCAGGTGAGTCATCGTCAAGCAAATTCATATCAATTGAATCCTGACCAGCGATGCCTTCGATAGAACCCTTTACATGAGCAGCATTCAACAAAACTTTTTCCAATTGTTTTTCTCTTGATTTCCATAATTTTTCCATTACGTCGCGTTCTTTTTGTATGGATTGTTTCATGGATTGAAAACCTTCGCGGATCGCTTTCCATTGCTCGCTGAATTCATTGCTTGTTAAATAATCGTAGAGTAAATGCATTTTATCGCCCTTATTTTCCTGCGATTTTCCAGCGCCATAAATTTTTATTACCCCATCACGAAGCACATAAACCAATGCTCTCACTTCATCAAATGTACAAATCCATATACCATTTTTTTCGCCGAATTGCTTCATATCCTTCGGCATTGTTTTGGTAATAAGCACCGCAATGTCCGCACCCTGACTGCGCATATCTGCTTTTAATTTCTCCACCCAATCTGCACCAAAATTTTCTGTGCGCTTGCTTTCGTAAATAATTTTTCCGCAAACTTGACCGAAATTATTTCGCACATGTTGAATGCAATCCGCACCGCGAACGCCTTTGCCCACTTCAACAATTTCATCAAAAGGGAAAGCTGATTTCAATAATTCTTCCAACGCAAGCTCTTGCACTTCTCCTTGCAATTGCATAGAACCCTGTTCAGCCTTGCGTTTCATTTCGTCAGCCAATTTCTTTTGATCGTCCAGTTGTTTCTCCAATTCTTTCAACCGCAATTGATATTCTGATTCTTTGGCTGATGTTTTTTGTTCTTCAATTTTTCTGATTTCCTCTGAC
>CAIYPC010000638.1 GCA_903927975.1 uncultured Bacteroidota bacterium
ATATTGAAGCAATGCTTCTTGCAAAAAAAGAAGGTGTGAACATAAAAGGATATTTTGCATGGACACTAACAGATAATTTCGAATGGTCAGAAGGCTATCATCCAAGGTTTGGTCTCATTCATGTAGATTTTAAAACACAGCTTCGTACCGTGAAAAATTCGGGTTATTGGTTTAGGGATTTCTTGGGGAGTCGTCATCACTGACCTCCCGACTGCTCTTTCGTAATATAAATCGCTCCATTACTGAATTGATAAAGAATGGCCATGTTCTTATGGCGCAGTGCTTCTTCCATGCTCAGCAGTTCTGTGTTGCTGGTATCATCAAACCAAATGAGATAGCATTTTTCTGTTGAGTAGAAATCTTTTTTCTCCTGTTGTGAAAGCTTATGTGGCAACATACTGCAGGGAATACCTGTAAAAAAATAAATCGCTTCATCCGAATTGGAATAAAGCGAATAGCCGGGTTGAAATGATTTATAATTTCGCCTTAAAAAATTTACGATCTCGGAATCCTTGTTCCACGGATCTTCTGTGTAGCCTGGTATCCCTGCATCTTTGACCCCATCGTAATTCTCGAAATCATCTTTAAGTTGATTAATCTGAAAACATCCAAAAATAAATAGTATTATAACGGTAACCCATATCCTACTTTTATGCGAAACAGAATCTCGATATAACATAATCATTGAGCTTCCTCCCCAAACCATGGGTATAAATGCTGGAGAAACAAGCCTGCTGCTGAAAAGCTCATATCGCGAAAATGTGGCAGACAAAATCATGAACAATCCATATATCGCAAAAAAAGCGGTGGAGATATTTTCATAAGATTCAAAATGTATTCGTCCGATAAATCTTCTGAAAAAAACAATAGAGAATAAAATGATGAGCGATGCTGAAACTACAAATGCAATAAAATAACTGTTCTCGGGAAGCGGCAGCCAATCGCAAAGTACGTAGCCGAAATAATAAATATTATTAAAAACTGAAGTAACACTTTTTTCGCGGTCGCCTGTTAATGTTGGAGAATGAGCGTGATTGTGCATCAAATTTGCAATCAGCAACGACGATGAAATAATAGTGAATATAAATCCGTGAATAATTTTATTTCTGTTTGTTAGATTATAAGACAAAATCAACATCAAACCTCCCGTAGCGATTAACGTTATGCCTGCATATCTTGTAACGCATGCCAATCCTGTTATTATAGAAATAACAATTAAATTTTTTATAGAGGGCGATTTCAGGTATTTGCTCAAAAAAATCATGAACAATAATAGCAGTATAACAAAAATAGTTTCGGACCAGAGCATTGAATAAATTTCAAGAAGGCAAGGACTTAATGTGAGACTGAACAACGCAATTTGCTGATACCATCTCGAATGGTTCACAAAACGTTCCATCATTCTTCCGCTAATGTAGATTGCAATGGCAAACAAAAATGGGTTTAAAATTGGGGCAAAAACCATTGGGTCATGATTAGTCATGAACATCGTTATGCTCAAGAAAATGGGATATAATAGTGGGAATATTACCATTGGCTTATTCGCAAAATCGTTGAACAAGCCATGTGCATGTATGTTTCTTGCTGTACTTAGGTAAACAACGGAATCCGGTGAAACGCCGATGCCACTATGCAAAGTGAAGACATAAACAATAATATAACCTGCAATGGCTGCAATGATGGTATCATAATTTTTTAACCGTAGCAGCTTCAAAATTTGATTCATGCAGTCAGAGTGGTTTTATCAATACGAATATAAATAAAGTAGCGAAGTTTAAATGAGATTTTGAATATTAAAATGATTTATTGATTGCCGTTAGTGAGCAACTGCTTTTGTTGCGTTGCGCTTCATCATACCCTTGCTTCGTCAAGTTCTGAAGGATTAAAATTTCAACCCAACTGTAAACAAAACAGTTCCACCATTATCTTTCAGATTTGCAAATGTGTTTGCTTTATCAGAGAGGCGATAAGGGAAATTTACATCATTAATGATATTCTGAACATAAGTAAGATCCATAAAGATGCCCTTGTTTCGATAGCCAACGCCGCCGCTGATGGACATGCGATCGGCTTTCAGTTCACTTTGTTTATACGGGCTTGTAGAATATGCAAAACCCAGCCTACCGGTAAATATGTTGAACTTCATTTCGCCGCCAACCCTGAAGTTGAAATTGCCTTTATAAGAACTTTTAATTGCGTCATTCACCGCTGGAAAATAATTCGGGTCTGTGGTTTCATCTGCTCGATGAAAACGAGAACTTTTGTCAGTGACATATTCTATATCGGCAGTAATAAATCCCTGTTGCTTGCTCACGTCTGCATTTCCCGCACCAAATAAATAAGATCCGCTGATCATCATTTTCCATGGTGTTAATAAATCGTAGTTTACTTTATTAGCGCTTGAATTGGTATAATAATCCAGTGAGTCGGATGACATAGAAAGAGTTCCTGCATATCCTTCGGTATTGGTGACCATTCCTGAATGTATTTCGTCAGTAAGTCCCAAAATAGTTGGGCTATGCAATACAAAGCCAACATGCCATGTGGCTGAAGGCTTATATATCATACCCAGTTTTAAATTAAATCCAAACCCTCTTGTGGTATAATTTTCAGTATAAACTGAAGAAGCAAAATCATTATTGGGATTTCCTGTTGCATCTGTTTCTGTAAATGTGAGTGTTCTTGAATAATTAAAAATCGGGATCCCGAGGCCAAGCCCAAGATATAATTTATCATGCAAGTTAGCAGCATAGCCCAGCGCAATTTCGGTTATGCCTCCCCGTGAACGAAATTTGTTTTGTTGATTTAGTAAAAAGCCTGCATTCTTTGAAGGTTGCGCAATGACCTGCGACGACCCATTGATTGTTGCAGTATCAATAAGATATGTATAGAGTGCCATTCTTGTTCCATAGGAAAGTTGTGTGGTGCCAATTGCATCATCAATTGACAGGCCAGAGTTTGCAAGTTCTATTGCATATTGCTCTGCGTAGGAACTATAATCATTCTGTCCTTTGTAAAGAACATCTTTATTAAAATTAGCTGCGCGGTTCATGGCAATGCTAAAAGCCCCTGTATTGCCGTTTCGTCCCGGTGCTGATGCGAATACTACACCTGATGTGCCAAGATTGAAATTAGAAATGCTATTGCCAGATGCATTGGTTCCACGATAACCGCTTTTGTCACTTGAAAAGCTAAAGCCAGGAGATATTGCGAAATCATTGGTTTTAAAAAAGCCCAGCCCTGCAGGGTTAACAAACAAAGAAGAAATTTCTCCACCTAGTGAGCCCATTGCTCCCCCAATAGCCTGCTGCCTTGCAGTTCCACTGGGAGTGTTCCATGCAGCACGCAATGCATCTTCGGGTATTTGGGCAGAAAGTTTTGTTGATGCGAAAAGGACAATCGCGGTTATAACTTTTTTCATGGATCAATCATTTTTAAGGCTTCAAAATTAAAAGGAGGAAAGATTTCTTTTTTGACAATCATTTCCTCCTTTAATAAATATTTACATGCAGATTCTATTACTGCAATTAAGCGTGTTTGATTTTAAGGTCTGCCCGGTCTGCTAAAACCACCACCACCGCCTCTTGAACCGCCACCACCACCTGTTGAAGCAGGAGCTGGAGAGAAACTTCTTGTGGGCTGAGTGAACGTACGATTGCTATTGTTATTGAAGCTATTATTGTTTTGATTGTTGTTAAAGGTACGTCTTGTTGTAGTATTCGGCGATACGTAAGTATTGCCGTTTCTATTATTGAAATTATTATTAGGAGAATAGCTTCTGGAATTTCTATTGCTGAAAGTGTTATTTCTGTAAGCGGCAGCATTAAATGGGTGCAAGCTTGTATAGGTATTGTAAGTTGAAACTTTTCCACCTACGTAGGCAACATTGCCATAATAATAATA
>CAIYPC010000639.1 GCA_903927975.1 uncultured Bacteroidota bacterium
GCTGAGACACAATTTTTTTACCGCTCGAGCTTGTACATGGAATAGCTGCTGTTCTCAAAAACGACCTGCCTGAGTAATGACGTGGAATCATTTTCCCTTTTGTCCATGCTATCTTTCTTGAGCAAAATAAAATTGACCTGGTATTTATTGAACAGGCTCAATTTTTTAGTGGTGGGCGGTTCATTTTTCTCCAAGAACGTGACCATGGTGATCCAATCGTTCTGCCTGTCCGTCCATTCGTAATAGGGGTTTGAAAAAGTTGCAAACATAGAAACCATTTTTCTTGCGGTTGACATAACAGGGAAAACGGAGGTAGTATCATCTACTGCAAGAATAACTTTATCTCGCGGGATATTCTGCATGATATAATTGTACACTTCAATCCTGTCCTTTTCATTTGCCTTTATTATGCTTTCTTCCCTGTTATGAACAAAGTCGAATCGGTTTTGGTAAAATGGGAAATAAACTATTGCGCATACAAAAACTGAAGCAATAAAGAAGACATCCGCATAGCTCTTTGTCTGTGTTTCGCTGCGACGGGGAAGAAATTTTCCGAGCCATTGAACTACCGGTGCCAGTATCGCTACGAAACCAAAGCCAAAGAACACCGACTGCAATGCTTTCAGGTAATAAAAAAAATGGAACGAGGGGACTGCACCTGGCAAGTGGATGTCGAACCGGTTATCTAAGGTTGCGACGGCAGTCGAATATAGATACATGAACACTGAAGCGATAAGCCATCCAAAAATGATCTTGCGGATGAGCGCCTGACGAAAATTTCTATAGAACCAAATAAAACCGATCACAGCAATGCCAAAAGAAACTGAAAGGTTGCTCTTGATCATGTCAGAAAAATTGCGCAGCAGGAATATCGTGTCAACATATTCTGAAGGCAGTCTGTTCAGATAGTGCATGTGATATTTGCCAACGATATAATAGGTAAGCGGCAGGCTGGCAATGATGAAAGGGACAAACGTGATGATGCTCTGCAAAATATATTTTCGCAGCGAAAAATAATCTTTTGATCGAAGCGAACTGAAAATTTTCGGATACTGAACAAACGCCATGATGAGGATTATCATTATCGCCGGGGCCGTATGGGCCAGAAAGCTGATCCCTATTAGCGTGCCGAGAACGAAAAACCAAATGTTCTTTTGGCTCGTGAACGCTTTGTAACAGACAATGATATTTAGATAGAAAAAAAACTGTGCGAAAGTTAAAGGAAGCACCCAGGGAGAATATGTCGGTGCATAAAAAAAAGGCAATTGCCCGGATGCAAGGAACAGGAAAGAGAGCAACGATGCCAATGCTACCCGATACCCCCCGATCAGCAGCATCATGAGCATAAATGCAATTGGGCCAAATACATTTAAATATACTCCTGCCCTTATAAAAACAACATTGATGGGAAGGCCAGAAACTTTTACGATGGCGGTCTCAATCAGCGCCAACAATGGGTTGTACCACATATACCTGCCAGTGAAGTTTGGGTCTTTGCCATAATCCCCATAAAGGTTGCCCTGCACATAGGCCATATCCCTATACTGATCAACATCGCACGGCCATACCAGATCATGGGACACTTTATAACATTGAAAGAACGCGAGCGTCAAAATTGCAATAAGCGCAATTGTGTAAAATTTTTTGTTTTTTGTTTGCCACACGTTCAGATTCATATTGACCTATTTTTTATTACAGGACCAGGTATAATAAAATATAACGGTCATGGAAAGCTTTTATTTCATTCCAGATGATTTATCCACTTAAAAACAATTGCCAGTGAGGAGGTCCTTAATTGGTGCAGGCGAGAAATTAAAAAAGCGATTTATAAAAGAAAGCTATGTAGCAACAAGTCAGCTTTGTTGCAAAAAATGGTTCAACATTTTTACGGATTCTTTTTCTGTATTTACGAGATCATGAAGCGTCATTTTATCAAGCAGTTGATCTACAGTGAACTGAATCATTTGCCATAAAGAGCGTGCGGAGCAATCGACCGAATTTGTGCAAAGCCTTAATGCGCCAGCATGCGTGCCACAAAAAGATGCATCGAACAATGCACCACCCAGAGCTTTTAAAACATCATTGATAATTATTTTTTTCGCTGGGATTGCCAACACATAGCCACCTTTATTGCCGGGCGTGCTATTAATAAAACCTGCCATACGAAGAATACGCGTAAGCTTTGCAATGTAATGACTGCTCAACCCTTCGGCTTCACTCAACTGCGGAATGCTCATGCCCTCAGCATCTTTGCAACCCGCGACGCGAATGAGAATGCGCAAACCATATTCTTCCTGTGCAGTTATTTTCATAATGACAATTTTATTTTTTTACATCATGCCCAATTCCAGTTGTGCTACTTCGCTCATCATGCTTTTGTTCCATGCGGGCGTCCAAGTTACTGCAACATGCACATCGTTCACACCTTCAATCTCTCTCACTTTCTGATCCACGTCCACAGGTATTGTTTGTGCGGCAGGACAGCTCGGCGCAGTGAGCGTCATCACAATCTGAACATTATTAATAGGCAAAATATTTATTTCATAGATTAGTCCGAGCTCATAAATGCTCACTGGAATTTCTGGATCAAAAATGCCCTGTAGACATTCAATTACTTTTTGTTTCAACGCTTCTGTGTCCATAACATTATACCTTTGTTGAATTTTTTATTTTATATGCCAGTGCATAATTTTTCATTTGCTTAACCATAGAGAGCAATCCATTTGATCTTGTTTGCGCAAGATGCGTTGTCATTCCAATTTGCTGAATGAAATCAAGTTTTGCATTGATGATATCGTCAGATGTATGTCCTGACAAAACCCTTATCAACAAACTGATCAGCCCTTTCACAATCACCGCATCGCTTTCTGCTTCAAAAAAAATTTTCCCGTCTTTTTCATTCGCCACCAACCAAACTGTAGATTGGCAACCTCTCACCTTGTTATCATCTTTTTTATATTCGCTCGCCAGCAAAGGCAATTTCTTTCCGAGATCAATAATATATTCATACTTATCGTCCCAAGAATCGAACAATGAAAATTCTTCTACAATTTCTGTTTCCGTTTCTTTTATCGATTGACTCATATACTATTTGCCCCTACCCCTAAAGGGGAATAAATACACATTCATTATTAATTATACAATCTCTAATATTAACTATTCCTCGTTTGCTCCGAGCGACATGCTTACTATTTAGCATCGTTGCGTCGCACTCTTGTACTTTTTGTTTTCTATTGAGCTTTAGTTTCATAATTCCCAGCAGCACGAATTATGCAACATTACTTCAAAACAATTGGCAACATCGTCTTCTAAATCTCTAAGATTCCTCCGCAGCCTATACTGAAGGAGCGAAACATCGGAATGACAGATCTCGAAGCGATTTTATCTTCTATAAAAAACATGCCCCTCTTTCATATTTATATTTCCGCTGCGTCTCCGCGCCTCTGCGGTAACATTTCTCACAAAAGCATCTTCACTGCTTTCTGTAAACCGACCACTAATTGATCTATCTCTTCCTTTGTATTATAGACCGCAAACGATGCCCTAATGGTGCCGGGTATCCCAAAACGATGCATCAAAGGCTGTGTGCAATGATGCCCTGTTCTCACAGCAATGCCACGATTATCCAATAATATCCCAATATCCTGCGGGTGCGTTTTGTCAATGAAAAAAGAAACAAGACTTGTCTTTTCTTTTGCCTTTCCAATAATCCTTAATCCGGAAATTTGTTCCAGTTGATCAGTTGCATAAACCAAAAGCTCATGCTCATGCTTACGGATTTTTTCTTTCCCAATTTTATTTACAAAATCCATTGCTGTTTTAAATGCAATAGTGTCTGCGATGTTCGGTGTGCCCGCTTCAAACTTATAAGGCAGATCATTAAATGTTGTTTTTTCAAAACTCACTTCTTTAATCATTTCTCCGCCACCCTGAAAAACAGGCATGCTTTCAAGCAAATGTTTCTTACCATATAAAACACCGATGCCAGTTGGTCCATATAATTTATGTGCAGAGAAAGCAAAAAAATCACAATCCATTTTCTGAACATCAATATCAAGATGTACTGTTGATTGAGCTCCATCCACCAAAACAACAGCTCCCACTTTATGCGCAGCTTCAATTATCTTTTTTACTGGGTTCACTGTTCCCAATGAATTTGAAACATGAACAATGGAAACCAATTTTGTTTTTGGACTTAATAATTTCTCATATTCATCCATCAACAATTCCCCATCATCATTTATTGGAATTACTTTTAGTATCGCATTTTTTTCTTCGCACAAAACCTGCCATGGAACTATGTTTGAGTGATGCTCCATTGTGGAGATAATAATCTCATCCCCTGCTTTAATATTTTGCCTGCCCCATGTATAGGCAACTAAATTTATTCCTTCGGTTGTGCCTCGTGTAAAAATAATCTGCTCTCTTGAAGCCGCATTAATAAATTGTTGAGCTGTATCGCGTGTTTTTTCAAAAGCCGCTGTTGCTTCTTCTGCAAGCGTATGAATGCCACGATGAATATTTGCATTATAACCGGTATAATAATCCGTCAATGCATCAATAACAACTTGTGGCTTTTGTGAAGTGGCTGCATTATCAAAATATACCAATGGCTTTCCTTTCACTTCGCGGCTTAGTATGGGAAAATGCTCGCGAATTGCATACACATCTAATAAATCATTTTGTATGGTGGCAGATTTTATCATCTTACACGAATTAATGCCAATTAATTTTTTAATATTCTAATCTCTCAGCAATCAGCGTTTCAATGTAAGCGCGGATGGGTGCGGGTTTCACGTGCTCTAAAATATCTGTTGCAAATGCTCGCACCAATAATGAGTGCGCAACTTTTCCAGCGATGCCTCTTGATTGCAAATAAAATAATGCTTCTTCATCCAACTGACCAACCGTGCAACCATGCGAACACTTCACATCATCAGCAAATATTTCCAATTGTGGTTTTGCATTCACAGTTGCATTATCAGATAGCAACACATTTTTATTCGATTGATAAGCGTTTGTTTTTTGCGCTAATTGCCTCACAAATATTTTTCCGTTAAAAACACCAGATGCTTCATCATTCATCACACCCTTATACAATTCATTGCTGAAACAATTCGGCTTCACATTATCAACCACGGTGTGATTATCGATATGGCTTTTGCCTTTCTGAAAATATAATCCATATAAATGCGCTTCGCAACGTTCTGCATCCAACACGATATTCAAATTGTTTCTTACAATTCCCCCGTTCAAAGAAATGGTAACAGCATGCACATAACTTTTGCCCACTTGCCTGATATGCGTTGTGCTCACTTGATTTGTATGCGAAGCGTCATTCTGGATTTTATAATATTCAAGTAATGCATTTTCTTCAACCACTATTTCCATCACAGCATTCGTAAAACTTTCTGAAGCTCCAATAGTCACATAAGTTTCTATTAATTGCACCTGCGCATTTTGCCCAACATGCACTAAACTTCTTGGCTGCGAAAAAATATTTTCTGTTCTAGCATCAGTAATATTATAAATGTAAATCGGATGCTCTGTCACTTTTCCTTTTGAAACGTGTACAAACACAGCTCCATTTACAAATGCCGTATTCAGCGCATTAATGCCATCTTTTAAATAATCACTGCTATGACCAAGATTCGCTGCAACGATTTCTTTAAATTCATTGCTGGCAGCTTCTTCTAAAGACTGCACAATTAATTCAGGGGAAATAATTTTTGAAAGTGGAAAGGAAAAAATTCCGTTTATAAATACCAATTCATTTGCCTGTTCATGACCCGGCAATCGCAAATCATTAATATCATTTGCAGAAAGAGAACCAGTGCTTACAGGAAATTGATATTGCTTATTAAACAATCCGCCAATGCGTGTGTATTTCCACTCTTCATGCCTTGATGTTGGTATCCCAAATTTATTGAAGGCATCGAATGCGTTTTTGCGGATAGCAGTCAACCCATTTTTGTCTGTGGATTGCAACTGATCAAAATGCTCTTTATAATGTTCTACTGAATTCATTTTTCTTGATTTTTTTTCTCCGTGCTAAAGCACGGAGCTAGTGATATCTTTGCCTGCTCATCTTTCTCACAACTCACAACTCACAACTCACAACTCACAACTCTCAACTCACAACTCACAACTCACAACTCACAACTCACAACTCACAATTCACAACTACACTCCTTCCTCTACGTTCACTTCGTTCTTAATAAAATCATATCCTCTTTCTTCAAGCTCTAATGCCAATTCTTTTGTTCCTGATTTTACAATTCTTCCATTATATAACACATGCACAAAATCCGGAACGATATAATCAAGCAAACGCTGATAATGCGTTACAACAAGCACAGCATTGTCTTTATTTCTTAATTTGTTCACACCGTTTGATACAATACGTATCGCATCAATATCAAGCCCAGAATCTGTCTCATCGAGTATCGCAAGCTTTGGTTCAAGCATCGCCATCTGAAAAATTTCATTTCTTTTTTTCTCTCCACCAGAAAAACCTTCATTCAAAGGGCGGCTTAATAATGATTGCTCAATGTTCATCAAAGCCATTTTCTCTTTCATCATTCTTAAAAAACCAACTGCATCCAAAGGATCTTTGCCATGATATTTGCGCACCTCATTCACCGCTGTCTTTATAAAATTGGTCGTGCTTAATCCTGGTATTTCTATTGGATATTGAAATGCAAGAAACAAACCTTCTGCCGCTCTTGCTTCTGGAGAAAGCTCCAACAAATCCTTTCCTAAAAAATCAACAGAACCACCTAATACTTCATAGCTTTTTTTTCCTGCGAGCGTTGATGCCAATGTGCTTTTACCAGAACCATTCGGCCCCATGATCGCATGCACTTCGCCTGCTTTTATTTCAAGATTAATTCCTTTCAGGATTTTCCTTCCCTCAATTCCTGCTTGTAAATTTCGAATGTTCAACATGTTTATCTTATTTAATCAATGTATGTTCTGGTGAATGGTCAATGGTGAATAGTGAATTTCTTTTCATCATTTCACATTATGCCATTTTCAAATTGTCACATTATCGAATTAGCTCATTACCCTACACTGCCTTCAAGGCTAATCGCTAATAATTTCTGTGCTTCCACTGCAAATTCCATGGGCAATTGGTTCATCACTTCTTTGGCAAACCCGTTAACAATTAATGCTACCGCAGTTTCGGTATCGATGCCTCTTTGGTTGCAATAGAAAATCTGGTCTTCACCAATTTTTGAAGTGGTAGCTTCATGTTCTACCAATGCCGTTTTATTTCTTACTTCTATATAAGGAAAAGTATGTGCTCCACATTTATCCCCAAGCAATAATGAATCGCATTGAGAAAAATTTCTGGCGTTGCTTGCTTTTTTACCAACATGCACCAACCCTCTATAACTATTGTTGCTGAAGCCCGCAGAAATCCCTTTTGATACAATGCGGCTTTTTGTATTCTTACCGAGATGATGCATTTTAGTTCCTGTATCTGCTTGCTGATGATTATTGGTGACAGCTACTGAATAAAATTCTCCGGTAGAATTATCGCCTTTCAAAATCACACTTGGATATTTCCATGTGATGGCCGAACCAGTTTCAACCTGCGTCCACGAAATTTTTGAATTCACGCCTTGACAAATCCCTCTCTTTGTCACGAAATTATAAATGCCACCAACACCATTCTTATCTCCAGGATACCAATTCTGAACGGTTGAATATTTTATCTCTGCATTATCCATCGCAATCAATTCCACCACTGCTGCGTGCAATTGATTTTCATCACGCATAGGAGCTGTGCAACCTTCGAGATAACTAACATAAGATCCTTCATCAGCAACAATCAGCGTTCTTTCAAACTGCCCTGTATTCTCTGCATTGATTCGGAAATAAGTAGAAAGCTCCATCGGGCAGCGAACGCCTTTTGGTATATAACAAAATGAACCATCACTGAACACAGCAGCATTCAGCGCAGCAAAATAATTATCAGTTGTGGGAACTACAGAACTCAAGTATTTTTTTATCAATTCAGGATGCTCCTGAATGGCTTCACTCATGGAGCAGAAAATAATTCCCAGCTCGCCCAATTGTTCTTTAAAAGATGTGCCAATTGAAATGCTATCAATAACTGCATCAACAGCCACGCCAGTCAATCTTTTCTGTTCGTTCATTGAAATGCCAAGCTTTTCGAAAGTCCTTCTTAATTCAGGATCAATCTCATCAAGGCTTTTCGGGTTCATTTTTTGTTTCGGAGCAGAATAATAAATGATATTCTGATAATTGATCGGCGGGTATTTCAGGTTTGCCCAAGTCGGCTCATCATCTGCCATGCGGCACCATTGTTTGTAAGCTTTCAGCCTCCATTCAAGCATCCATTCAGGCTCATTTTTTCTGGCAGAAATAAAGCGGACGATATCCTCGCTTAATCCTTTGGGAGCCTCATCCGCATCAAACTTGGAAACGAAGCCATACTTATAATCTGTGAGCACTGTTTTCTCTATCGTGCTGAGCCCTTCATCCACATCAATTTGGCTCTCTTTATATACTTCAGGATTCATCGCGCAAAGATACGAATCAATTTATACAAAAAAGTATAAAAAGGGAATTTCAGCCTCTAAAAAGCCAAAAATATCGGGTTGCGAAAATGCCAATCCGCAGGGGCAAAAAGGTGAAGGCCTTCATCTGGCTTCATTTCTGGCATTGTTTTATCAACTTACTTGGCATGAAAAGGAAATGGGTAGTTACAATTATCATCGGCATTGCGGTTATTTCAGGCGCTATCATTTATCTAAAAACAAGAAGCAGTAAAGATTTTGGGCCAATCATAAAAACCAAATTACAGAAGATTGTGGAAGATGGATCTGATGGCTTGTACAGTTTGCAACTTGATAGTGCTCATATTGATGTGCTGAAAGGCGAGCTTGTATTATCTAATATAAATATTCATTTCGATTCGGCGCGATTGGCGAAACTCGATTCACTGAAACAGGCGCCAAATGATGTTTATAATATTTCCTTAAAACAATTGGTAATAAATGGGATTGGGCCGGCTGATCTTCTTGAGAAGAAAAACGTGGATCTTGATAAAATCATTCTCAACAGCCCGACTGTGGAATTTTATCATCAAAAAAGAGATTATAATTACTCACCGCCAGATACCGTGAATGTTTACAGGCGCATTCAAAAAAGCCTTGGGCATTTTTCATTGAATGAATTGTCAGTGCAGAAAATTGATTTCACCTATCATAATATCAGTAATAAAAACGAGGTCACAAAATTCAAAGATGTTTCAGTTCAGATCAAAAATATTTTAGTCGATTCATCCACACAAAATGATGCTAGCCGATTTTTATATGCAAAAGATGCTCTTATTTTTCTGCATGATTATAGCATCATTACCTCAGATAAATTGTATGCATTCCACTTCGATTCCGTCATGTTGAATGCAGCCTCGCATGAAATGCACATCTCGCATTTATCTTTCAAACCGAATGGCAACAAAAATGATTTTAGCGAAAAGCTGCCTTATTATAAAGACAGATATGATGTTGATGTGAAACACGCAGCAATAAAAAATATTGATTGGTATCATTTGCTTGCCGGCGAAAGTTTTACAGCGCTCGATGCAAAAATCAGCAATGGGACTGTCGAAGTTTTTGCAGACCGAACATTGCCGCCAGCGCCAAAAAGCAAAGTTGGAAATTATCCTCATCAATTGCTGATGAAAGTGAAAATGCCAATTTATATTTCAAAATTGGAGACAGAAAATATTAAAGTGGCTTACAAAGAGCTAAGTGCAAAATCAAAAAAAGTTGGCGAGCTTGTTTTCGATCGCATACAAGGCACATTCACAAATATTACCAATGAAAAAGAAAATTTCAAGAAAAACAATGTGATGGAACTGAATGCAGCTTGCTCGTTTATGGATGCTGGATTATTGCATGCGATTTTTAAATTCAATCTCGCAGAGGCTGATCAGGGAACATTTTCTGTTGATGCAGAAATGGATACAATAGATGGGCGAACACTCAACAATGCAACAACAGCGCTTGGGTTATTTGCAATCAACAGTGCAAGGATCAATAAATTAAAAACTCATATTGATGGAAAGAATTTTCAGGCACAAGGCACATTGTTATTTTTATATGATGACCTCAAAATAACTGCACTTAAACCCGATGATAAAACCGGCGATTTTAAAAAGCGTGGACTGATTAGCTTTGTTGCAAACAATCTGGTGCTTGAAGAATCGAACACGAGAAAAGATGACAATAATGATGTGAAAAAAGTAAGCTTCCAAAGAGATATTCATAAATCTTTTTTTAACCTTATATGGAAATCCATGCTTGATGGCATTAAAAAAACAGTGAAAGGAAAAGATTGACGAATTCTTTTTTTTGGCACTAAATATTTAACATATATGCCTAACCGATTTTTATTTGGGGAACCCGATTTTATCTAAAAAAATTTGAAAGCGTAAATCTTCTTTAAGTGCTGCGGCAACCCATGGTTGATATTTGAGTGCTAACAAAATCGGATCGTGGTCATCGTAAGCTTTTTCAAGGTAGTCAAATGCTTCGTTAACGCCATCCAGGTAAGCTACAGATGATGCCGTAAACGTATTGGCAACATATTCTTTTTTTGTTTTTTCTTTTAATTCAGACATTAATACACGGGCTTTTTCAAAATCTCCCATCACGCAATAATTCTGAATAAGCGCATTAACCGTAAAATGATGCCTGTTAGAAAGTCTCATTGCAGATTCATACGACGATATCGCTTCTTCATATCGTTTCATCACCGTATAAATGCTTCCTGCATTTAGGTGGCATAGGAATGAATTGGGATCAAGTTCAATACCGGTTTTGCAGGCATCAAGTGCTTCATGAAATTTGCCTGCCGAACTAAGAATAAGAGAATAATTAGCATAGCAAATCGAACTTAGCGGCTCAAGCTTTATAGCAATTTCCCCATGCTTTTGAGCCTCATCAAATTTCCCTTCTATACAAGTCAAATAATTCCAGCCATACCTATAATGAGCCTCAGCATACCTCGGATTTAATTCGATGGATTTAAGAAAATTTTTCTTTGCTTCTTTCCAATCCCATTCAAAACAGGCATAATAATATCCCAATGAACAATAGGGCTCACAAAGAGATGGATCAAGCTGCAATGCCTTTTCGGCTGATTGCTTTGCCCTCATCATCGCATCTTTCGGATGCACTAAACCATAAGTTGATATCAATAAATTTGCATCGGCATATCCTGAATAAGCAAGCGCAAATTCAGGATCCAAATCAATTGCTTTTTGAAAATATTCCATGCTGGCAATTATTGAAGTGCCGCGCCTGCTTATGTAAAAACGTCCTTTTAAATATAGTTCGTATGCTTCA
>CAIYPC010000640.1 GCA_903927975.1 uncultured Bacteroidota bacterium
AACAATTTCTTTTTCATGATTTGTTTAACATCATTTGAGCAAGTTGCTGAAAAGAAATTTCTGGCTTCCATCCTAATGATAGAATAGTGGAGGGATCTGAAACCAATGTATTATACTCAGCAGTGAAATTTTCTTTAACCAAGAAATATTCCTTCCAATTTTTGCCGATGAGTGAAAAACATATTTCAAGCCAATCCTGAATTGAATGCGCTTCGCCAGTGCCAATTACAGCTTCCATATATTTATCTTGCTGAACCAACGTCCAATTAGCGTTCACAATATCGCCAGCAAACCCCCATTCTTTTTTTACAGAAATGTCCCCAATCTCAATTTTTTCATTGCCGCCCAACGATATTCTTTTTACTGCACTAACTATTTTCTGACTCATGTGACGTTCAGTGCGCAACGGACTATCGTGATTAAAAAAATAACCTATGTAAGTCTTAATCCCTAAAGTTCTATAATATCGGGCAGCAATCACAGATTGATTACGACTCATTGAATAAGCACTTGAAATGTCAAAGGAATCTGTTTCCTTAATCGGGTTGCCTTCATTTTTAAACTGAAGCCCGCTACCTGAGAGAAATACCTTCGTGGAAGGCGAACATGTTTTTACTGACTCGAGGATATTTATCGATCCTGTTGTAATCACATCATGATTTTTGAGCAAAGCTTGATGAGAAGTAGTCGAATCTGCAGCAAGATGAAAAACATAATCAGGCTTATATCGATCAATTATTTTTTTTACTGCGTGAAAATTACTCATGTCAATATTATCTTCACGTGAAATGCCAATCACTTCAATCTTTTTAGCCTGAAGCAAATTAGTGAGATAATAACCATCCTGACCTTTAGAACCGAAGATAATTGCGATCATTAAGCGTGCTTTTTGTATATATCAGTTCTGCAAAAAATAGTGTTGATATGTGTGTCTGCAAAGACGAAATATCCTTTTGCTGCAAGAAATTGAATTGCATCAGGGATTTTTTCTTCTTCGTTTTTTGTACTGAAACTAATTGTTTCGATACAGATCACCTCAGGCTTAAATCTTTCAAAGTCTATTGATTCAAGTATAGCTAAATCCATTCCTTCAACATCTATCGACAAAAAATTCGGATGCGGGTTGAAATATTTTTCCATTATTGTATTAATGGGTGTTAATGGAACTTCGTGTGTTTTCTTTATACGAATACCAGATTCAATTTCACGATATTTTGCTTCTTCTGAAGAAAATGTATTCCAACCCGAATAAGGATAAGGGAAAATATATAACTCAGCTTTTTCTTTATCACCCAATCCAACACCAACATTCAACACAACATCTTTCGGTCTATATTTTTTTATCAGCCCAAACATTTCAGGATCAGGTTCGATGCAAACACCTCGTGACCCGAGATGGTAAAAAAAATGTGTATTGCTTCCCAGCAAAGGATGATTTGCGCCAATATCGAGATAAGAAGGCTTTTGGATTTGCAATGAGTTAAAAAGATATGCTACGATACGATCCTCCCCTGCTTGAGAAAAACTTGGAAAAGCTTTAGCACGTATTATGTATGAAGCACCGATGCTTTTCCTGATAAATCTTCGCAAATTCATTTTTTGTAAATATCAATTGTAGGTATTGGAAAAATAAAACCTGTCCCCTTATCTAAAGCATCCTTCTCTCTTTCCAAAAATTCTTTTTTGAAATGCCATGGCAACACCAGATAATAATCTGGATTCATTGCACGGCTTTCAGCTTCACTTATTATAGGGATGTTCGTTCCTAAAGTGCGTGCTCCGTATTTGTCTGGGTTTCTTTCAGCAGCATATTCCACCAACATATTGTTGATATCGCACCATTGCAAAATGGTGTTTCCTTTTGTTGATGCTCCGTATATATGAACACGTTTGCCTTCGTTCTTTAATTGTACCAGCAAATCGTGCAAATCATTTTTTACTTTTTCAATCCTATATTGAAAAGCGACGTAAGGTTTATCTGTGTCCAATTCCAGATCAAATTCTTTTTGTCTTATATCGTTGAGCAGTTTATAATTTTCCGTGTTGAAATACAGACTGCTTTCTTTATGCGTGGCATAACAACGAATACTTCCTCCGTTGATATCGTTAAATGAAATTTTGAAAATTTTCATATCAGCCATTGCTGCAATTTTTTCTAAAACAGCAAGGCTATAAAATTCAAGATGTTCATGACAGATAGTATCATAACTATCCATCGCTAGCATTTGTGGCATATAGCTCATTTCAAAAATCCATATACCTTCTGGCGATAATAATTTTTTTATGCTCTTTACAAAATCAACTGGGCTTTCTAAATCATAGAACATGGCAATGGAAGTAATGATATCCATTTTTTTATCGCCGATTGCCTTGAAAAGTTCTGCTGATGGAAAAATGTCCTGTACAACTGTTGCGTTTTTAACTTCCTGAGCTACATCGCTTGGGTCGCATCCGAAGCGATTGAAATCCGTGGGATAATAATCAAGCAAAGTGCCGTCATTGCAGCCAATATCTAAAACATTGCTTTTAGGCTTTTTTATAAGGGACAATACACTATCAACAATTTCTTTTAAATGATTTCTCATTGTTGAGTTGGTTCCGCTCCTGTACCAATAAGCAGCATACAATATTTCCGGCGGCACACTATGTTCCATTTGTAAAAGACCGCAGGCGTTTTCATCAACCTGAGGATTACAGCGTACAAGAGAACAATTTATTTTTCGGTGAGATGGCATTTCTTTGCCTGGTTTAACAAATGATCCTTGCAAATATTGAGGACCAAGATCAATAACAGGGGTCAAAGACGGTGAGCCGCAAACTCTGCAAGTCGTTCTTTTTCTTATATGCATTGCTTAGAATATTTTCTTTTAAGACTAATTCAGTTAAAAAATTTAATCGATGGCTTTAATGATTAGCCATAAAATGAATGGCGAAAATATTACTTTATTAACAACTGTTTCCATCAAGTAATCAAATTATTAGAAATGTTTCATGAAATGGTTAAATGGCGTTAATTTAGAGCATTGCGTTACTCCTATTTTTATTATACAATCATTAGACCTTCATGAAAAGAAAATATTTCCTCGCCCTGATATTATCATTTCTTTTTTATGTGCCTGATTGCATTTGTCAAGCTAACCTTAATCAGGGCTTAATTGCATATTATCCTTTTAGTGGAAATGCCAATGACGCAAGTGGCAATGGTCTAAATGGCATCCCACGCAATGGCGTTCAATTAACAACCGACAAATTTGGTAATCCTAATAGTGCCTATTATTTTGATGGAGTTGATGATTATATTGAGGTTCTAGATGATCCGAAACTCCGCTTCAGAGATAGTTTTTCAATTAGTTTGCTTTTTAATAGAGACCCAACAGGCAGTCAGACAGCCGAGCTGATCGAAAAAAGACTATGGGCTGATGGTTCTGCATCTTCGTTTGATTTTGGGCTTGTAAATACTGCGCAAGTGAGAACAGCAGTAAAGACGGGAGATAATTGTCCCGATCCGCTTAATGGATGGATTTATCCGACTGTTAGTAATTCAACTTTGACAGACCAATGGTATTGCGTTGTAGCAACTTTTAATCAAGGGCTGGTAAATTTTTATTTAGATGGTACTTTGATTGGCAGCAGCACAACTGCACCTAAAATTGACAGTTGTATAGGTAGCAGCATGAGAATCGGGATTCATTTAAGTTTCGATATGCTACCCTTTAAAGGAAAAATTGATGAGGTGAGGATTTATAATCGCGCCCTCAATCAACAGGATGTAAATGCGCTTTGCGTTTTATGCAATCAGCCTCAGGGTTCTCTAAATGGAAATACTGTTTGCTCTGGCGCAACCGGAATGCTCACCTATAATTCCACAATTGGCATTGCACCATTTACAGTTCAATACTCAGATGGGACAAATACATACACACAAAACAATGTTGCAGACGGAGTTCCTTTTGCTGTTACAAATAACCCAACGACAACGACTACCTATACTTTATTGTCGGTAACCGATGCAACTGGTTGCTCGAGAGGAGTTGGCTTTGTTTCAGGCGTGACACAAATTGTTGTAAATAGTTGCGGCGTTCAGAGTTGTGACAACTGGCTGCATATTCACACAAATGCAGATGCCGTTTTAATTGGAGATCTTGATGTACCTGGCAATACCATAACAGTCGAAGCTCAAGTAAACCTTTCTTTATATAATCCTTTATGGGGGCAGGACGTAGTTTCAAAGCATAATAATCCAGCAGATGCAAATTATCTATTGCGACAGAACCATGCAGAAATAACAACCTCAGATGGATTTTTTTCTACTCCTCTTATTTGTGATGATTCTATTAATAAAACATATCATCTTGCGATGGTGTACGATGGTTCCACTCTCAAATATTATCGAAATGGGTTTTTACTGAGTTCAGTTCCCTGCACCGGTAATATGATTCAAAATAATTGGAATACAACCATCGGAAATTATGCTTTTAACCTTGGGCAAGATGATGAAACTATGTGGGGGTATATAAATGAAGTGAGGATATGGAATGTTGCCAGAACCCAGTCACAGATACAAACCTACATGAATACTTCGTTGCCAAACCCAACCACGCAGCTTGGGTTATTGGCCTATTATCAATTCAATGATTTATTAAATAAACAAGGTAATGCTGCATGGAATGGCACGATTGCTGGTTCAGCCCTAATCAATCAAACCAATCCCAATTGCAATTTTATTGCTGATTCATGTTGCCAAACTATAGTAGGCCATTTAACAGGGAACACAATTTGCAAAGGCGCTCAACCATCGCTGACATTTATAACCGCAGCGACAACAGGCCCGTTTACGCTGACCTACTCCAACGGAATCGATACCCTCACATCAACAAATATTCAGAACAATGTCCCATTCGTCTTATCAGATGCGCCAAGTAAATCAACAAAATACATTCTGCTTTCAATAAAAGACACGACGAATTGCGCACCAACAAATGTTGTTGGCGATACAGCTATCATTACTATCAATTCCCTTCCCAAAGGCTATCTCACCGGCGATGACATCTGTACTGGAGATGATGCAATCCTATTATTTACTTCCACATCAGGCTCTCCGCTTTTCAATATTTCCTATTCGGCTAACGGTAACGCATATACGCAATCTGGAGTTGACAACAACTCGACTTTCACAGTGCCGTTCCAGTTGAACAGCTCCACCAGTTTTACATTGACATCCATTACCGATGCGAATGGCTGTGCCGCAACTCTTGATACCTCAGCATCCATCAACGTGCTGCCTTTGCCACAAGGCGGTTTAACCGATGCCACAGCCTGTACAGGAGATTCTGCTGGCATAACATTCAACGCGAGCATTGGCACAGGTCCTTTTAAAGTAGAGATTTCTGATGGCACAAACTCTACCGTTTATTATGATGTCCTATCGGGAATTCCTTTCAATATCGCGCCTGTCACACAGACGACAACAATATCATTGATTTCTATCATTGACAAAGATGGAGATGGCTGCACAAGGACAAGCGGGTTCACTTCGCCAACTGCCACGATCACGGCAAAGCCATCACCAGATGTTGAATTTGATCCACTAACGGCGATATGTATCCAACAACCAGCTTTTTTGATTACTCAGGCCAGTGAGACGACAGGTATTGCGGGGAATGGAATATTTAGCGGCGATGGCGTTGACGCAAGCGGGAATTTCAATCCTGTTGTTGCAGGTGTCGGCACTCATAAAATAATTTATTCTTATACTGCGGCCAATGGCTGTTCGGCAATCGACAGCAGCAACATCAACGTAAATCCAACGCCAATTGTAAGTGCGGGGTCAGATATTATCACATGCCTTGGCTTCACAGTTCAGCTTAACGCAACGGGTGCTTCCAAGTATGTATGGTCGCCTGCAATTGGCCTTGATAATGCGGCAATAAAAAGCCCTGTCGCAACACTTGACAGCACAACAACATATATAGTCCTTGGCACGGACTCGAACGGTTACTATGCTTCTGATACGGTAACAATAAGTGTTGGCAAAAATGGCATCGCAGCATTTGTCGTTCCGAATGCCTTCACCCCAAATGGCGATGGACTGAATGATTGTTTTGGCATCCGGAGATGGGGCGGCGTGACGGTTGTAGAGTTCGATATTTTCAACAGATGGGGCGAATTAATTTTCAGCACTAAAAACCCTTCTGATTGTTGGGACGGCACATTCAAGGGGAAACTACAGCCAACGGGTGGCTATCCTTATGTGATAAAAGCAAAGACACCTTGCGGAGATGTGACACGAACTGGTATTGTGATATTAGCGAGATGATATGAGATTTATAAAACTGAACTTGATAAACCATGAAGTTCAGTTTTATAATTTATGACAGAAAGAAATCATCTAACATTACTTTGCAATTTTCAAGTCTTTTAAATCCATAAGATGCCTCCTTCGTCGGCATGACAGATCTCGAAGTTTGAATTCTATTTTAAGAAATTAGATAGTTCTTTTCATTCATCATTTACTCTCCCGGATGATATTGTTTCTCCACATGCTGCATCACATCTTCTTTATAGAAAAAAATATCTTTCAATTTTCCATGAAGGAACATATCTGCCTGATCTGCAAAATGTTTTGAATTTGGATTGCTCGCTTCGCCTCCCGTTGAAATTGTTTTTGCCACCACTTTTTTTCCAAATTCTATTGCGGCAATAAAACTATTTCCCGAATAGCCATATAATTTTTTTGATCCATTATATGATCTGCTTTCAAATGCAGGCAAACTGCCCCATTTGGAAGATGTCAATGCAGATGGCATGCTTGGCAAGTCGTCACTGAAAATTTCTTTTGCTTTGCCTGTGTTGCGCTGATACCGATTAATATCACCCCAAGCCATTTTCCACGTGCCATATTTTGATTGCAATTTTTGTAATGCTGATGCAAGCATTGACAATTGTTCTTTCGCGGCAGTTTTTCTTGCAAGCAGTTTAAATAATTCTATCTGATCGCTTTCATTTTCTTCAATACTTAATTGCGGTATTTTTTGGATGATGATGTTTCCCCATTCAATGGCAATCGTAGTAGCAACAGATTGTTCAGATGAATAATAATCCCATGATTGCAAAACCTGAATTGCCTCGGTGACTTGCTTTTTTACTGAATCATTTTCATCTGCCTTTTTATATGCATCAACAAGCGATGGCAACAAAATAGCAAACACAGAAAGATAATGATCATAACCTGCCGTTATCACTTTATCCATCGTGAATTTTTTGTCATTATCAAAAAGCCGCAATGCATTTATGCCACGCCCATTCTGGACATCCATTGACATATAAGCCGGATAATCTTTTTTCTTTGGGCTGCTTTTGCCTGAAACCGTGAATGGTGTTGAATTGCAATTTTCAATAAACCCTGTTGCAGGATTATAAATATGGATCACTTCATCCAAACTATGCAAACCTTTCCAGTCTGTTGCAGAAGTGGTTCCATTTAACGGCAATGCATAGTTGAATTTTGTATCTCGCACAGGCATAAAATTTCCATGCCAATAAGCAATATTCCCTTTATCATCTGCAAACACCGTGTTATTGGTATTATTAGAGCGCAGTTCCATTGTCTTTTTAAATTCTTCAAACCCATTTGCCTTGGTGCGTGTCCATGATTGCAATAAAGAAGAATAGGAACGATTATGTTCTTTGAGACTGAGCCATTTTCCATTGCGGCTTCCCATCACAGGTCCATGATTGGTGTAATAAACAGTTAAGGGCATTTCCACCACGCCATCATCTTTTTTATATCTTATAATTATTTGCTTTGCTTTTACCGGTTTTAACTGACCATCATATTCACTAAAAAGCGAATCGCCTTTTTGAATTATTTTTTCTTCATACAAATCGGCAACATCTGCATAGCTTGAAGTGTGCATCCATCCACAATGTTCATTAAAGCCCTGATAAATAAAAAACTGTCCCCATGTTGCAGCACCATAAGCATTCAAACCTTCTTCGCTCACAACCTGCGCTTCCATTCTAAAATAAAAAGTAACATGCGGGTTGATATATAAAATTGCATTGCCCGATTCTGTTCTTGACGGGGCAAAAGCAAATCCATTTGATCCGCTTAATCTTTCGCGATCAGTTGGCTTCTCATTATCAATCATCGCCGTTGCAGGAATATTTTTTAGCGGATATAAATTTTTTACATCCTGTGCGGTAAGCCCTCCAGTTTCTGTTGCCGAAATACTTCCATCGGTGTACATTAACGGGAACCAAGGTTCAAAATGATTTAACACATGTCCATGAACGTTAGGGTGCATGTATAAATAATAATTCACGCCATCGGCAAACGCGTTCAATAATTTTTTGAACCAATCAGGGCTGTTGGCATAATCTTTTTTTGCTTCTGCTGAATCATATATCAATTGCATTTGCAAATCATCATATACTTTATTAACGCCATCTACTTCAGCCAATCTTCCCATTACTTCGAGATAATTTCTTTCTACTCGCTCAAAATTTTCATCGCATTCTGAATACATCAAACCAAACACAGCATCAGCATCCGTTTTTCCATAAATATGCGGGATGCCCCATGTGTCTCGGATAATATTCACTTGCTGTGCCTGATGTTGCCACACAGCAACCTGATCCTGACTTACATTTTGGCTGAAAGAAAATACTGGGGTAAATAGTAATAACAAAAACAGTCGTCTCATGAAATGGGAATAAGGAAATAAAAATAAGGAATAAGAAATGATAAACGAAAGGATATTGACGGTTATCAACAGCAAGTTCCTTTGAGAGGGTAAAAATGACTAATCAAATTCTAAAATTCCATGTAACAGAAGGAATAATCGGGAACAAAGAAACCTGTCTTGCCTGCACTTTTAATGTACCGTCATAAGGACTTCCGGTTTGGTTGAAATAGATAAAGTATGGGTTAAGACGACTATAAACATTATAAATACTGAACACCCAACTGTCATGTATTTTTATATTTGGTTTATAAGTGGGCGTATAAATGGCAGAAAAATCCAAACGATCATAAGCTGGCAAACGATACTGATTGATCTTGCTGTATTCCTGCGTAAGGACG
>CAIYPC010000641.1 GCA_903927975.1 uncultured Bacteroidota bacterium
ACAGCAAGATTTTGGAGATATTTCTCTGCTCAATAAATTAGAAGAGCATGGATATAACGATTATGTATATGCGCTTTTTCAAAAAAGTCTGAAAGCGCTTGCTCACCTTCAGATTGAAGGCGATAAAAATCTGGATTATGATTATTGCATCACTTCAAAAGAATTTGGCAAACAAGCAATACTCAGCGATTTGCTTTACTTCAAATATTATTTTCTGGATGCATTGCAGTTGCCTTACGACAAAGAAAAAATGCTGAACGATTTTGATAAGCTCAGCGAATATCTGGCAGAAGCAGATCATAAATATTTTATGTTCCGCGATTTTCAGAGCAGGAATATTTTAATAAAAGATGAGCAGCCGCATTTTATAGATTATCAGGGAGGCATGAAAGGCGCATTGCAATATGATGTGGCTTCTATGCTTTGGCAGGCAAAAGCCAATCTTTCTGATGAATGGAAAAATAGTTTATTGGATTATTATATCGATTGCGCGGAAGAAACATTGAACAAAAAAATTGATCGCACGCGTTTCGTAAATCAATACAACGGTTATGTGCTCATCCGTTTAATGCAGGTGCTTGGCGCTTATGGGTTCCGTGGATTGTTCGAGCGCAAAGCCCATTTTCTTACAAGCATCCCGATTGGTTTAAAAAATTTGAAATGGTTCTTGCAAAATAAAAAAATCGGCATTGGATTACCAGAATATGAAAGAATCCTTAATGAAATCACACAGGATGAAATAGTGAACCGCTATGAACCTTTGCAGGCAACCAATCTAACGCCTTTGCTCGTTCACATCTACAGCTTCTCCTATAAAAAAGGAATACCAAAAGATGAAAGTGAGAATGGTGGCGGCTTTGTATTTGATTGTCGCGGCATCGTAAATCCCGGAAGGATTGAAGTGTTCAAAAAACAAACCGGTCGTGATAAAGACGTGAAAGATTATCTAGAACAGCAAACCAAAATGCCTGTTTTTTTGAACAGCATTTTTGATATTGTTGATATAACAGTTGAGGATTATATCAAAAGAAATTTCAGCAGCCTGATGATAAGTTTTGGATGCACGGGTGGTCAGCACAGAAGCGTATATGCGGCTGATGCATTGGCACGCCATCTAAGAAATAAATTCAAAGTAAAAATTGAGCTTCATCATGTGGAGCAGGAAAGAAAAGAATGGATAAATGAATAACAGTTCCGAGCTAGGAGTTGAGAGTCGGGAGTTCTGAGTTCAGAACTGCAAACTATGACTTACGGCGGCTCTCAACTCTGAACTCATAACTATTAACTCTCAACTTCATGTACTATATCGTTTACGCACTATTGTATTTATTATCACTGCTGCCAATGCGGGCTTTATACATTCTTGCAGATGGCATTTATATTTTGATATATTATGTTCTTGGCTATAGAAAAAAAGTGGTGATGAGCAATCTGTTGATTGCATTTCCTGAAAAAACGGAAGCCGAGCGCATTAAAATAGCAAAGCAATTTTATTTGAGTTTTATTGATTCGCTCATTGAAACAATAAAGCTGATGTCTGCAAGCGAAAAATTTTTGCAAAAAAGATTTACAGCAAATGTGGACGTCATCAATGAATTGTACAAAACCGGCAAGGCTTGTCAATTGCATTTAGGCCACACTTTTAATTGGGAATGGGGACAACTCGTATTGCGACCGCTTACGCCATATAAATTGATGGTGGTTTATATGCCGATCAGCAATAAAATTTTCGACAAAATTTTTTACAAATTGCGCACTCGTAGCGGAAGCATTTTTTTACCGGCAACTGATATGAAAACTGCTATGTTGCGGCATGTTGATACACAATATTTATTAGGGTTGGTGGCAGACCAAAGTCCGGGCAAACTTACATCAGCTTATTGGCTAAATTTTTTTGGGAGACCGACTGCATTTGTTTCGGGGCCTGAAAAAAGCGCACGATTGATTGACTTGCCAGTTGTTTTTGCATATATGGAAAAGCCAAAGCGTGGGCATTATCGTGCAGTGATTGAACTTGCCGCTGCCGATGCCAGCAAACTGCCCGAAGGCGAGCTAACTTTAAAATACTCTCACTATTTAGAAGAAGTGATACGCCGCAACCCTTCTATGTGGCTTTGGAGCCATAGAAGATGGAAACATGGCTGGAAAGATGAATATGCAGCTAATTGGATCGATAAAGAAGATGTTCCTGCAATCGTCAGAGAAAAATAGAATTGATTTTCTCACAACAATATTTTTTTGAACTGTTTTAATACAAATTGTTTAAGAAATCATAATACTGGTTTGCGTCGAGTAATCATGCGCTTCTCCTTGCTTTGGGACATAATAATTAACCATGTTTTCCGTTTTTATAGCAAGGCATCTTAAAATCCAGTAGCATGAAAAATCCGTTTTTTACAAGAATCAATTCTTATCACATCCACGTGAACTATGAAAGCAGAAATCTCGTTTTCTCCCGCAAGTCAAGAAGAGTTCCAAAAATAGATGACGAATACATTGTTTTTTTCGATGGCAAATATAGAATATTAAGAGCCAAAAAAGTTCTGAAAGAACGCAATCTGAAAGTGATTGCCGAAGTTGAATAATATACTTTTATTTTCCCCTTTTGTGTTTTACCGATTGCATGGACAAACGAAAAATTCAAGAGTGATTATTAAGCGCATATTCTTTTAGTTTTGTTTTCGTTCCCGCATATTATTTCTTGCCGAGAGACTTCACTTCAGGTTTTTTTAAATCTGAAACCCCATCATTTATCGGATTTATATCAAACCCGATAAATAATTATTGAATAAAAAGGGTTATTAAACGGAAATAAAAACCCGTGTTTTGACGGTTAATTGAAAGAAAAAACGGTTTTGCTAACTACGCAACACAATCAATAAAATTTTAGATTAGTTTCAATGGAATTATTTTTCCACTTTAAACTCTTACTAAAATGAACCAGAAACTATTTTTCTTCAGCCTGCTAGCCTTGTTTTTTTTGTATTCCTTTTATGAAGGAAATAAAGATCCCAAAAAACAAGATTCAAAAAATGTTTCAGTTAATGATCCTGGGAAAGGAACCTTAAAAAGCGCACCTCTTTTTGATGGCATCGACCATTCTCCATTTCACAAAATTGTTAATGCAGACAGTGTTACGAAAATGCTGAAATGTTATAAGGATCACCCATTATTCAAAACTCCCGGGTCGGAATCTTTTACCGAGTATTTCACATTAGATTCGGCTGATTGGGAATATTTAATAGCCGCACATAAAAAAAAGGCAATAAAATCTCTACATTTCAAATTGGGCATTAGAAATTATGATCAGGTTAACGGTAACACAGCCGCTCCCGTTTACACTATCATTACAATGCCTATTGATAAAGCATCGGGCGTTTCAAGTGCAGCACAAGCATTTGATTATGCGTGCCCTTGTCCCGGATCGCCATGTTGTCCTAAAGAGTAAATAAAATAAATATTTCTGAACTTTAGCCTATGACCTCAACTTTAATGATAATATATCTAGCAACTATATTAGTTGTTACATTAACCGGAGTGGTAAAATTCTCTTCTCTTACTACTCCGGTTAAATTTATTACGATTTTGGCTTTTGCCTCCTTTATCAGTGAATCGCTTTCCTTCTATATCGCTTACATTCATGGAAACAATGAGCCGGTTTTTCATTTCTATGTAATCCTTTCTTTTTGGATATATGCTATTATCTATTTTCATATGCTCAAGCAGATTCGACTACGGTTGATATTCTTAATCATCTCCCTCTTTTTTACAATTTTCTGCGCTTTCGATTCTTTATTTTACCAAAAGCTCTCTTCTTTTCCATCCATCAACATAATATTGAGCAATGTGATATTGGTAGGTTTCAGCTTATTCTACTTTAAATATCTTATAGACGTTAATCCGTTTGAGCCTCTTAAAAAAAACAGCTTATTTTGGTTTAATATCTCTGTGCTGGCTTATTTCTCAATTCAGATTTTTATTTGGGGCATTTTAAATTATCTGATGCGAAATCAAAATAAAAAAGACATGACTATATTGTTAAGCTTCGCCATTTATGTTTCAATATGTTATTACATTGCGCTTGGCTTCGCCATTTTGTTGGATATCAAAACAAGTAAAACTGACATTGAGGCAAAGGCAAAACTATGAACGATCCTAAATTAGATATCTATTTTCTGGTCTTTGCATCTATCATTCTATTCTCATCTTTTATACTTTTCATCGTTATTTTCTTTAATTATTACAGAAAAAAACAAAGAAAAAACATCATTGAAAAAGAAGAGCTAAAAACAAGGTTCAATGAAGAAATCCTTCGTGCCCAACTGGAAATCCAGGAACAAACTTTAATAAACATCTCGCAAGAAATTCATGACAATATTGGCCAGGTGCTGAGCTTGGTAAAGCTAAACCTGGCAACTACAGATCTAAGCAAGCCAGATGTGCTGAGTCAAAAAATTGATGATTCAAAAAATTTAGTTGCAAAAGCTATTCAGGATTTGCGCGATCTCTCAAAAAGCTTGAACACAGATTATGTGATAGAAATGGGGCTTGCACGATCAATTGAATATGAACTAGAAATGATAAAAAAATCAGGGATATTTCAGACAAGTTTTGAAATAGAAGGACAGCTTTATAAAATTGAGCCACAAAAGGAACTGATACTTTTTCGAATTGTGCAAGAAGTGCTGAACAATATCATCAAGCATTCCAAAGCTGCAAACATTATTGTGAAATAAGATTATAAACCAGAACTATTTTCCATGCAGGTTATAGATAATGGAGAAGGCTTCGATCTAAAAGCATTGAAAGAAAACAGTAAATTTGGATTGGGCATTAAAAATATGCACAATAGAGCGAAGCTTATTGGAGCAGATTTTCAAATAAATAGTACGATTGGAAAAGGAACAACAGCGAGCATCTCTCTTCCTTTAATATCTAACGCTTATGAGCATCCAAAATAAAAAAACAAGCGTGGCATTGGTTGATGATCATGTTCTGCTGCGCAATGGCCTTGCCGGCCTGATAGGAAGCATAGAGAATTACACTGTGCTTTTCGAAGCTGGCAATGGCATAGAATTTATTGACAAGCTCAAAACTTTTCCAATCCCTGATATTGTGCTAATGGACATAAGCATGCCCGCAATGGATGGCTATGATGCTACGCAGTGGCTTAAGCAAAATCACCCCGAAACAAAAGTGCTTGCGCTTTCTATGTACGATAATGAGCAATCCATTATCAGGATGTTGAAATCCGGGGCCAAAGGATATATTTTAAAAGACATTGAACCTGACGAATTTAAAACAGCTCTAAATGCCTTAGTGAGCAAAGGTTTTTATTATTCTGAAATGGTGACTGGGAAGTTAATCCATGCTGTAAATAATTCAGATAAATCTGGGCAGCAAGTGAAAAGTGCGGTCATGCTCAGCGAAAGAGAAATTGAATTCCTGAAATTTGCATGCACAGAAAAAACATACAAAGAAATTGCTGATGCTATGTATTTGAGCCCTCGCACAATCGACGGCTATCGAGATGCATTATTTGAAAAACTGAATGCAAGAACAAGGATCGGTCTTGTGATGTACTCGATAAGAAATGGCATTGTTGATGCCAATTGGCATTAATTAATTCAACACGCTCTTTTCTTTTACTATTTCAATATTTTTCTGCTCTTTGATACTATTCCATCCACCCGAAACATTGCGAAGATTGTGTATGCCTTGGCGTTTTAATAATGATGCCGCAATGACGCTTCTATAGCCGCCGCCGCAATGCAAATAAATATTTTGATGCTCTTCTATATTTGCCATGCTTGCAGGATCATTCATTTCGCTTAGCGGAATATTAATCGCATCCTGAATATGGCCATCTGCAAATTCTGTTTCCCTTCGAACGTCAATTACGACCAGATGTTCATCAAAAGGCAAATCCATTGCAAGCTCATCTGCTTCAACATCAATAATCATATCAATGTCGCTACCTGAATTTTTCCATGATTCAAAACCACCATCGAGATAACCTTTTATTTTGTCGAAGCCAACACGCGCAAGCCGTACGATGGTTTCTTTTTCTTTCCCAATTTCAGTTATAAGCACCAGTGGTTTATCGAATGGCAACAAACTTCCTGCCCATTCTGCAAAGCGGCCTTCTAATCCGATACCTATGGAACTTGGCACGAATCCTTGAGAGAAAATTATTTCATTTCTTGTATCTAATAAAATCACATCATCTTTCTTCATCAATTGCTTAAAATCATCAATATTCAAAGGGATCAAAGCCTGGTTTAATACTTCATCAAGACTATCATATCCTTCTTTATTAATTTTTGCATTGATTGGAAAATAGCTAGGCGGAGCCAGCAAACCATCTGTTACAGATTTAATAAATTCTTCTTTACTGATAGACTGCAACGCGTAGTTGCCTTCTTTTTCATCTGCGATCGTGCTGTATGTATTGGGTCCCAAATTTTTTCCGCAACTGCTGCCTGGACCGTGAGCAGGATAAACAATCACATCATCGGCCAATGGCATTATTTTCGTGTGCAAAGAATTATACATCATCCCAGCCAATTCTTCTTTGGTAAGATTGCCGCTGCTTAAATCCGGTCTTCCAACATCTCCAACAAATAATGTATCGCCTGTGAAAATTGCATGGGCTTTATTGTTTTCATCTTTTACCAGATAGCATGATGATTCAAGTGTATGCCCAGGCGTGTGCAATACTTCAATGGTTATATCTCCCAATTTAAATATCTCGCCATCTGTTGCTTTGTGAATTGGAAAATTTGTTTCTGTGTCAGGACCGTAAACAATTGGTGCCCCTGTTGCGTTGCTCAAATCCAAATGGCCGCTCACAAAATCGGCATGAAAATGTGTTTCAAAAATATATTTGATGGAAGTTTTGCGCTCGCTTGCTAACTGAAGATACGCTTCAATATCTCTCAAAGGATCTATAATCGCCGCCTCATTGCCGCTCTCTATATAATACGCTGCTTCGCTCAGGCAGCCTGTGTATAGCTGTTTAATGAACATAATCTGTTTTTTACAAAATTATGCATTATGCGCCAAAGGTAAAAGAAGGGGAAATGAGCTTAATCAATAAGATTGCCGACACATTTCATTATGTGGGCAACGCGCTGATCGCTTACAGTATAATAAATAAACTTTCCGTCGCGTTCGGTTGAAACAATGCCTGCTTTTCGCAGAATGGCAAGATGCTGAGAGGCAACGGACTGTTCTAATCTAAGCTGGATGTAAATTTCAGTTACGGTGAGCTTTTTGCTCTCGTCAAGTAACTTAACAATCTGCTGGCGAAGCTTATGGTTAAGCGCACGCAATATCATTGCAGCTTTTTTCAGGTTCACAAAGTCCACTTTGACCGGCGTTCCGTCGCGGCCATTTATTATCATCCAGTGATTGCTTGTTACTAAGGTCATTTACATTGGTTTATTTAGTCAGGAGATTACACGAAATTAACGTAGGAGCTTTAAAAAAGCCTTATTAAATAATTTTATATGATAATGTGTTTATTTCTTGGTATAAGAATGGAAATCCTTGATATAAGCGGGTTGGCTATAGATTATGTCGGTGAATTGACTTGTTTCGAACTTTTGATGGGCTAAAACTGCGAGATCTCCGGAATTATAGTTCACATCAACAAAAAACGCATTTTCTGTATCGGTTAATTTTTCCCATTTGGCCCTTCCACTGCCAAAAAAATAAATTTTGTTTGATTGAAGTGGTGAAGAAAAACTATTCTCATCCAAAATCATTGCAGTGGCGGGCATTATTTCTGTGAGATCGTGTTTAAATAATGAAGTAAAAACCTCCATTCTTCTCGCATCAATCATTGGGCAAAGAAGCGATTCGTTGATATTTTTTAATTGAAGGCTTGCCGCAAAAGCCATTACTTTTAAGCTGCTTTCTGTAATCAAAGGAATCTGCAAAGCATAACAAAACCCTTTTGCTGCGGACATGCCAACACGCAAACCCGTATAAGAGCCTGGGCCATCAGTGACGGCAACAGCATTCAGGTCCTTCATTTTAAAACCTTGCAATTTCATCATCTCATCAATCGCAACATGCAGCCATGCGGCATGATCTTTCTGTTCGCTGTTCTGAGAAAGTGCTAATTGCTTTCCATCTTTAGAAAGGCAAATGCTCGCGATTTCAGTTGCTGTATCTATGTTTAAGATTAACGCCATTTTTGTTTAATAAGAATTTCTGATTTTATCTTTAACTCCGAATTTCAGAACTCAAAACCTCCCTCTCCATCGCTTCCGAAGGTTTATAAATTTTGTCGGTTTTGCTTAATTCAATAAGCAGATTGTGAATATTTTTCAAACCAATTTTCTCACTCCATTCAAATGGACCGAAAGGATAATTCGTACCGAGCTTCATTGCAATATCTATTTCTTCTTTTGTGCTCACATGGTCCTGCAAAGTATAATAAGCTTCATTAATTATCATCGCAAGAATCCTTGCAGTCACCATTCCTGGGATATCAGGCACAAACCGATAGCCCCAATTCAACTCATCAAAAATATTTTCTGCTTTTATCTTTTGTTCTTCATCGAGAACCGCAGCTTCGCAAACCGCTCTTCCTAAAAACCCAGACCATGCATTAATGCGGATTAAAGGTTTGTTGATATTGCTTAAAGTTTCAACAACAGCATTAACAAAAACTGGCTTTGGCAATAATCTTTGAAGCCTGTCAATCCTTTCTTTTTCATTCGAAAATTCCAAATCAAAATATGCGTCTGCGTCTTTGCAAGCTATCAATTCATCCATTGAATTTGCCCAAATAATACTTGTGTTTGCACCCGAAGGTTTTTGCTGCATCTCTTCTTTTGATAAACCATTTGCAAGCACTGCAATTTTCATGAACAACCAATTTTCAGCAAAGAAAAACTATTTGTATTAACTGCCCGCATCCGCAACTCTTAACTTTTCTATACATTTGGCGAATGGAAAAGCAAATCATCAACACTAAAAACGCACCAGATCCTATTGGTCCTTACAATCAGGCAGTCCTCGTCAATAATATGCTTTTTATTTCTGGGCAGGTAGCCATTAATCCTGCAAATGGAAATGTTGAAGCGAAAGATATTCAGGGAGAAACACATCAGGTAATGCATAACCTGAAAGCTATTTTGGCTGAAGCGAAAATGGATTTCAATAACGTTGCAAAGACTACTATTTTTTTAAGCGATATGTCTCTTTTCCCAAGCGTGAATGAAGTGTATGCAAAATATTTCAGCGGCGATTTCCCTGCACGTGAAACCGTTGCTGTGAAAGGTTTGCCAAAGAATGTGAATGTGGAGATTAGTATGATTGCAGGAAAGTAAAGCCCCCAGCCCCTAAAGGGGAGTTTAAAAACTCTCTAATAAATTGGCTTGTTATTTCTAAGGCATCTCGCTTTACACCCCTTTAGGGGCTGGGGGCAACACTCCCAACTCCTTCCCCACTTTCGTAAAAGCAGCAATCGCTTTATCCAAATGTTTTTGTTCATGAGCAGCGCTTAGTTGCACGCGAATTCTTGCTTGACCTTTTGCGACAACAGGAAAGAAAAAGCCTATCACATAAATTCCTTCTTCCAACAATTTGGCTGCAAAGTTTTGTGCTACCACAGCTTCATAAAGCATGATGGGAACAATCGGATGATCGCCGGGCTTGATATCAAAACCAGCTTCCGTCATTTTGCTACGGAAATATTTTGTGTTGAATTCTAATTTATCTCTGAGCTCAGTTGTTTCGCTGAGCATATCAAGCACGGCAATCGATGCACCAACAATGGATGGCGCAACAGTATTTGAAAAAAGATAAGGGCGGCTTCTTTGTCTCAACATTTCTACGATCTCTTTCTTCCCACTAGTGAAGCCACCACTTGCACCACCGAGTGCTTTGCCGAGCGTTCCGGTAATAACATCAATCCTTCCCATCACGCCACGATATTCATGTGTTCCTCTTCCTGTTTTTCCCAAGAATCCGGAAGAATGACATTCATCGATCATCACAATTGCATCATATTTATCAGCCAGATCACAAATTTTATCAAGCTGCGCGATAGTTCCATCCATACTAAAAGAACCATCAGTTACTATAATACGACTGCGCAAATGCTGGCTTTCTTTCAATTTTGCTTCTAAATCAGACATATTATTATGCTCGTATCGATATCGCTGTGCCTTGCACAAACGAACGCCATCAATAATAGAAGCATGGTTCAACGCATCGCTGATAATCGCATCTTGGTCATTGAACAAAGGTTCAAAAACTCCACCGTTAGCATCGAAAGCAGCCGCGTATAAAATCGTGTCTTCAGTCCCTAAAAAGGTTGCAATCTTTTTTTCAAGCTCCTTATGAATATCCTGAGTGCCACATATAAAGCGCACGCTGCTCATTCCATAACCGCGTTTGTCAATGGCTTTGTGCGCAGCTTCAGTCACTTTTGGGTGAGAAGAAAGCCCGAGGTAATTATTGGCACAAAAATTCAATACAGTCTTTCCATTTACTACAATTTCTGCGCCTTGCTCGCTCGCAATAATGCGCTCATTCTTGAAAAGGCCAGATGTTTTAATTTCCTCCAATTCCGTTGCAATACGCTCAGCAAATTTTGGGTTCATGAATAAAATTTTGGTGAATAAAGGTAAGGACTTGTGGTTTGAATATGAGTTTCTTGGTGAAGCTGGGTTTCAAAAATATCCTTCAATTCTCTTTATCAAAAAAATATATAGAGAAAAAATTAGATGTTTTAAGATTTTTGTATAGTTTTGCGGTTTGAAAAGTTACATGAAAAGCAAGTTCTTCATACGTTTCTTCATCTTAATGCTCGCAGCTTCTGCCTGTCTTGCTTTTATTTCCTATTCACATAAAAAAACAACGCCCTCTCAGGAATGCACAAACGGCGAGAAATGTGAACAGAATAAACCCCAAACCGATTTCATCCTGCTTGAATCTATTTCAAAGCATTTATTGTCAGCTACAGAAAATTGATTTCTTTCTCCAATCCCATTTTTTAAGGAATTTTGATATGGTTGTAACATTATCAACGACTATCCGTATTACATATATACCAACAGAATAAATTAAGTGCGCTGTTTATGACCGACAAAGAGTATAATGAATGTGTAACTAAATATGCTGATAACGTTTATCGTTTTATTGTGAAAAATCTTCGCCATGAAGAGGATTCGCGTGACGTAGTGCAAACGGCTTTTGAAAAGCTTTGGCGCAATAGAAATGAGGTGGAAAATGGCAAAAGCAAATCATATCTTTTTACCATTGCTTACCATCAAATGATTGACCACATCAGAAAAGTGAAGCGGATCCAATTGAAAGAAAATTTTCATGATGAAGCAAAAGTTCATGAGAGACAACCGCACAACTTAAAAGAAGTTCTGCAGGAAGCTTTGGCAAGATTGAATGAAACGCAGCGATCATTAGTACTGCTGAAAGATTATGAAGGATATAGCTACGAAGAGATTGGGCAAATAACAGGATTGAATGAAAGTCAGGTGAAAGTGTATTTGCACAGAGCCCGCCTTCAGCTTAAAAATTATTTAGTGAAGCCAGAAAATGTAATATAAAAATGATCACGCGATATAATTATGAAGAATATTTTTTAATGTATGTAGACAATGAATTGTCTACAGCAGAAAGAAATGCCGTGGAAGGATTTATTCAGCAAAATCCTGATTTGGCAAATGAGCTAACGATGATTCAGGGATCAGTGATCAAGCCGGAAAGCAATATCGTTTTTAATAATAAAGCATCGTTGCTGAAAAATGTTGAAACAAATTCTATTATCAACTTAAATAATTATGAAGAATATTTTTTGTTGTATTTAGATAATGAACTTGATGCCAAAACAAAAAAACAAGTTGAAGAATTTGTGAGCAGGAATCCTTCATTGCAAAATGAATGGAACATTTTACAACAAACCAAGCTTGAACCTGAGACGGCAATTGTGTTTGAAGGGAAAGAAATTTTATATAAAGAAGAAGAGAAAAGGCGAATACCTTTTGCATGGATCATGTCTGCAGCGGCAGTGGCTATTTTATTGGTAACAGGATTTTTATTATTGAATAGAAAAAATACCGAAGTAAAAATTCAGCCTACAGATATCGCTAAAAATAATACTGATCAAAAAAACAAATCAACTGAAAATATAAAAGAACCTGTTGCTGTAACATCTGTAAAAGTTGATACGTTGAACAATTCATCGCTGGTAAAAGAAGAAACGACTAGACAATCTCTCAAAGGGAAAAATCAACCTTCAAAAAATATTGTAGCTGTTCAAAATAAAAAAGAAGGAAAGAAAGAACCAGAAATGTTAACAACTATTAATACGTCAGAAAATCCTGACAAAGCAAATGAATTAGCGATTGCAGAAACAGTGAAACCGGCGAGCGTGATTGTGAGCACATCTACACCCGACGTAAACATTGCACCAAACAAACTCGTCGTAGTGGTTGATCAGCCAGACGAAAAGTTTAATACAGATAAAAATAAGAGCTCTTATACCAAACTTACTTCTACAGTTATCGAGGATCCTTATGCGCCCAATGATGATTCTGAAAAGAAAAACAAACTGCGCGGAATTTTTAGAAGAGTATCCCGTGTTTTTAACAAAAACGATGCTGATAATGACAGCAGCAAGCGTTCTGTTTCAATCGGGATTTTTCAAATCGCATTAAAGTAGAATGGAAACATAGAATGAAATTATTCAACAATAATTGATTGCTGTTCCTGCATACGTGGCGAAAAGATGATGAACTAAAAGACTAAAATCAATTAAAAAAAAATTATGCAAAAAACATTTTTATTAGTGGCAGCATTATGCGCTGTCCTTACAAGCCAGGCACAAATCGACACAACAGCAAAAAGCGGAAGCAACAATCAAAGCGATACAATTCATGTTGGCAATATGGTGATTGTGAGAAGTGGAAAATATAATGATGACAGCTTGGTGGTGCGCACACACCGCCGCCATAATAATTACAAGCCATCTAACATCAGCACCAATTGGGTTATTCTTGATTTAGGTTTTGCAAATTATACTGACAATACAAATTATCCATCAAGTTTTGCTGCGGGCTCAACAAAAGATTGGTTCAAGCTGAACACAGGAAAATCTGTTGATGTCAACATCTGGCTTTTCATGCAAAGGATCAATCTGATTAAGCATGTTGTGAATTTGAAATACGGATTGGGGATTGAACTGAATAATTATCGTTATTCATCGCCAATTCTTTTCAGTGAAAACCCTGCAACTGAAGTAAGCTATGATTCTGTGAGGCATTATAAGAAAAACAAACTGGCAGCGGATTATGTAACAGTTCCATTGATGCTCAATTTCAATTTCACTCCACATAGAAGATATGGATATGGCATAAGTGTGGGTGCAAGTGCTGGTTATCTGTATTCTTCAAGACAAAAAATAATCACAGACGAAAACGGAAAGCACAAAATACATGACGATTTCGATTTGAACCCATGGAAAATATCATGGATTGGAGAGGTGCAATTGGGCTATATAAGATTATACGGTTCTTATGCAATGAAAAGCATGTTCAAAGATGGGCTGAACCAAACACCTTACACAGTTGGAATACGCCTGAGCAGTTGGTAAAATCGAGGAATTCTTTCGCCTAAAAAATAAGGAAGTTACAAAAGGAACAAGCTAATGTTTGTTCCTTTTTTCATTCTTACAATGGTGTTTGAAATTGTTTTTGGAACAATTTCTATTTTGGGAAAATCAAAGAATTCGTTAAAGAAATCAACATTCAAAATATTTGCAAATGGCATAGCGTTTGAGTACTTATTTACTCAAATTGAAGATGGTTATGGGCGCAAAAAAAATCCTTCTATTCACGCTATTGTTAACGAGCATTTTTGGATTCAAAGATGCCAATATGCGGCGCATTAAAAAAAATCCATTCCATAGAACACTAAGTACTGATGCTGATGTTTATATCATCATAGTAAAATCTGACTACGAATTAAAATTATACGATAAAGAAGGCTGGTATGCAACTTATCCGGTTGTGTTCGGCAGCAAATCATTGGGAGATAAAATGATTGAAGGCGATAGAAAAACGCCTGAAGGAACTTATCATATTGTATCAAAACGCCGTCACGAAAAATGGGATAAGATGATGGATATCGATTATCCTACAAAAGCCGATTACGAAAAATTCAATGACAGAAAAGCAAAAGGGTTGATTCCAAAAAACGCTAAGATTGGTAATGGGATTGCCATACACGGCACCTGGCAGCACGATGAGCATGTAGTCGACATGTTCCAGAATTGGACCAACGGATGTATTTCTTTAAAAAACGAAGATGTGGATGAACTATATAACCTTGTTCCGGTAGGAACGAAAGTGATTATACAGAAATAAATTGTCTGAAATTATTTTACCAAAAAATCTTCTATTTCTTTCTCCCACTCTTCTGGAGAATTTTGACAAAGCGATTCATGCCCTGCATCCTTATATATCATTAATTTTTTATTTTTCATTGAAAGATTGTTATAGATACAATCTATTTCACTTTTGGTAACTCTAGGATCTTGTGTGCCCCATTGTAATAAAACAGGACAGGTAATTTTTTTTGCATAATCACAAGGTTTGTAATCAAAAGCAAAAAATCCATGCTCAACACCGCCCCAAAATGCTAGCAAAGAAGAAATGGGTTCTTGTGATAAACCCATAACCCTCACTCTGCCTTTCACTGCCTCCAATAAAGAACCGAAAGGCATTTCTAAAATTATTTTTTTAGGCTTGATATCATAATCATGAATAGCTTTTATGATTGTTGATGCACCTAAAGAAGTGCCCCACAAAAAAATATTCTTTTCTCCTTTTGCAGAAATATATTCATAAGCAGCTTTAACATCAGCAGATTCATTATAACCGATTGTGCAAGCATTGCCTTCGCTTCCGCCATGTGCCCTGAAATCAACCATCAATACGTTATAATCAAGAGATTTAAAATAATAAGCTTCATCCAACACGCCGGATTTACTGCCACCATGTCCATGAAATAAAATAACTGTTCCTTTCGCTGCAGAATCTTTCATGTACCATGCTTCGAGCTTAATGCTATCATCTGTTTTGAAATAAATTGTTTCAAAAGATGAATCAGGGAAAATTGTATTTTTTGATTTTGGCATGTTAACGCCAAAGAGAACTGCTTTTGTTTTATACCAAAGTGATTGTTGTTCTGGGCGAACTTTTGCCGGCGCCGAATCATAAAAACGGGTAAGCTTGTATGCTTGAAAAGCCGCGACAGCATTCACTAAAATAAATCCAACCAATAAAACGCGCAGAATTCTCCTGAAGATTTTCATGTAATAGTTTAATGGTCGAAGAAAATTATCTGAACCACGATTTTAACCTGATTTATCTGATTCGCTTGATTAGAAATCCGTTCGAGAAATTCAATTCAGGAGAATCAGATAAATCAGGTTAAAATCGTGGTTCAGACTAAAATCGTGGTCACAGTTTTCCATTCTTAATCTCTTCCACAACACTCGGATCAAGCAATGTTGTTGTATCTCCCAAATTTTGTGTCTCGCCTTCTGCAATCTTTCTTAAAATTCTCCTCATAATTTTTCCGCTGCGTGTTTTTGGCAGCCCGCTCACGAACTGAATTTTATCCGGCTTCGCAATAGCCCCAATCACTCTTGTAACTGTTTGAAGAATATTTTGTCTGTTTGATTGCTCATCATTTTGGTGACCAGTATAAATCACATAAGCATAAATGCCCTGACCTTTTATATCATGCGGATAACCTACCACTGCGCTTTCCACCACACCAGCGTGCATATTGATCGCGTTCTCTACTTCTGCAGTGCCGATGCGATGACCGCTCACATTCAGCACATCATCAACCCTACCCGTAATGCGGTAATTGCCCTCATCGTCTCTTAAGGCACCATCGCCCGTGAAGTATAAATTGGGATAGGTAGCAAAATAATTTGTACGACATCTTTCGTGATCGCCATACGTTGTTCTGATAATGCCAGGCCATGGTTTTTTTATACAAAGATTTCCTTTATACAAACCATGCTTATCTTTTTCTGTAACCTCTTTGCCATTTTCATCAACCAACATCGGATGAACGCCCGGCAATGGCAATGTTGCCCACGAAGCTCTGCTTGCTGTAATGCCCGCTAAATTAGAAATCAATATACCTCCCGTTTCTGTTTGCCACCAGGTATCTACAATCGGACATTTTTTCTTGCCAATGTGTTCATCATACCAATGCCACGCTTCTTCATTGATCGGCTCACCAACTGTTCCTAATGTTTTTAATGATGATAAATCTTTTCCCTTTAAAGGTTCCAAGCCAAATCCCATCAAACTTCTGATTGCTGTTGGCGCGGTATATAAAATATTTACTTTATGCTTGTCAACAATATCCCAAAACCTTCCTGCATTGGGCCATGTAGGTATTCCTTCAAACATTAATGAAGTTGCACCTGCGCTCAACGGACCATAAACAATATAACTATGACCTGTAATCCAACCGATATCAGCCGTACAAAAATGAACATTGCCCTGTTGATATTGAAACACGTTCACGAAAGTATAATTCGTCCAAACCATATAGCCGCCGCAAGTATGCACAACCCCTTTCGGCTTGCCCGTGCTGCCTGATGTATATAAAATAAACAGCGGATCTTCTGCATCCATTTCTTCCGCAGGAAATGAAACTACTCCATCTTTTTCCACCTGTGTTTCTGCGTGATCCATTTCATCCTCCCACCACACATCCCTTCCTTTGATCATCGACACCGGCGTTCTTGTTCTTGTATAAACAATTACTCTTTTCACAGTTCTATTTCCAATCAGCGCATCATCAATCACGCTTTTCAATGGGATATCTTTTCCTCCTCGATAAGCGCCATCGCAAGTGATGATGTATTCTGCCTGCGCATCAAATAATCTATCAGCAATGCTTTGCGCACTGAAACCTCCAAACACTACACTATGTATCGCGCCAATTCTCGCACAACCTAAAACAGCATAAGCCAGCTCCGGCACCATGCCCATATAAATGCAAACGCGATCCCCTTTTTAACGCCATTATTTTTTAGCATCTGCGCCACTTGACAAACACGTTTGTGCAAACGATTATATGTGACTACTCTCACTCTATCATCAGGATTATTAGGCTCCCAAATAAACGCCGGTTTTTCGCCCATTGTTTCCAAGTGGCGATCAATACAATTTTCGGTGATGTTCAATTTTCCATCAATAAACCATTTTATATTTGGCTCCGTGAAATTCCATTCAAGCACTTTACTCCACTTTTTTCTCCACTGAAAATTTTCTGCAATCTCACCCCAAAAACTTTCGGGGCTCTCTTCGCTTTTTTTATATGCTGATTGATATTCTTCGAAAGATTTGATCTGATATGGATAGCTCATAATGCAACGCAATTTTTTTGAGGAGGTAAATTTAATCGAAAATAATTTCTTTTAGTCTTTCTGCATGTTCTAGTAAAACCTTGAAGGTTTATTGGAGAGCAAAATATTTTTTCGAGAGATTGAAAAACCTTCAAGGTTTCTCGGCAAATTCACAAAAGCAAACGAATATAGTTTCAAGATTATTTTTCGCAAATCATTCTCTTATTCAAACTAATAATTAAATTCATGCCCCAAACGAAACCAATTAGCTGCCATGTCATCTTCCGAAACATCAAGTATCAGAAAAGTTATTATCGCATCTTCTGTCGGCACATTAATAGAGTGGTATGATTTTTATATTTTCGGCAGCCTTGCAACAGTCATCGCTACGCAGTTTTTCCCGAAAGGCAATCCCACTGCGGCTTTGCTGTCAACGCTTGCAACGTTCGCCGCAGGTTTTATCGTTCGCCCATTCGGCGCATTGGTGTTTGGAAGATTAGGAGATCTGGTTGGAAGAAAATATACATTTCTCTTAACGCTCATCATCATGGGCGGATCCACATTTGCGATTGGATTGGTGCCGCGTTATGAAACGATTGGATTTGCAGCGCCGCTGATCATTTTATTATTAAGATTGCTTCAAGGTCTGGCACTCGGCGGTGAATATGGCGGAGCTGCTACTTACGTTGCTGAACATTCGCCTATTGATAGAAGAGGATATTTCACTTCGTGGATACAAGCCACGGCAACATTGGGTTTATTTGTTTCGCTTGCTGTGATTTTATTAACGAGACAATTTTTAGATCCCAATCCGCAAAAATCAATTGAAAAATTTAATGATTGGGGCTGGCGGATACCGTTTTTAATTTCGATTGTGCTGGTCGTTATTTCGATTTACATCCGCTTAAAAATGAGCGAGTCGCCTTTGTACACAAAGCTTAAAACGGAAGGCAAAACTTCTCTCAATCCTTTGAAAGAAAGTTTCGCGCACAAAGCCAATTTGAAAATGGTTTTGCTTGTGTTGTTCGGTGCAACAATGGGGCAGGGTGTTGTTTGGTACACCGGACAATTTTATGCGCAGTCATTTATTGAAAATGTTTGTAA
>CAIYPC010000642.1 GCA_903927975.1 uncultured Bacteroidota bacterium
CTTCGTTCCTCGCAATGACAATCCAAGTAGTTGGCAGCTTTCCAATACTAAGATATTTACCTTATCCTTTCGAATCAGCTTATGAACCAGTCAACCCATGAACCATCATCCATGAACTTTTAGTCATCAACCAAAATAATCAAACACTAACACATGAGAAAATTTCTCACACTGCTATTAATCAGCGCAACAACGTTTTCATTCGCACAAAAACAAAAATCTACAGAAGACAAAAGATTTGTTGGTCTTGACACGGCATTTGCAAGAGTATTGAAAGACTGGCACGCTGCAGGTTTTGCTGTTGCTGTTGTTGAAAAAGATAAAATTGTTTATGCAAAAGGTTTTGGCTATCGCGATTATGAAAATAAAATTCCCGTTACTCCGAATACTTTATTCGCGATTGGTTCTTGCACCAAAGCATTCACTGCATCATTAATCGGCATGTTGGTGCAAGATGGAAAAGTAGATTACGATAAGCCAGTTCGAAATTATTTACCTGAGCTGAAATTTTATAAAGATGAAATGAATAATAAAATCACGCTGCGCGATATGATGAGCCATCGCACTGGTTTACCGAGGCATGATTACTCATGGTATTTGTTTACTACTCCTTCGCGTGATAGTTTAATCCAGCGCATCCAATACATGGAGCCGTCTGCAGACTTGCGTGAGAGATGGCAGTATAATAATTTTATGTTCTTAGCACAGGGGGCTGTTGTTGAAAAAATAACAAGCAAAAAATGGGAAGATAATATCCGCGAAAAAATATTTCTGCCCCTTGGCATGAGCAATTCATTTCTTTCCGTTGATGATATGTCGAAAAGCAATGATGCATCTATTGGATATGCACTTAAAAATGATAGCATTATTAAGAAATTGGATTATTATCACATCGATGCGATGGGACCTGCGGGCAGCATCAACAGCAGCGTGAATGATATGGCAAAATGGGTAACAACATGGATCAACAACGGAAAATTTAATGGTAAAGAAATTATTCCTGCAGCGCATAGAAGCGAAGCAATAAGCTCGCAAATGATTGTCGGTGGCGATTTACCAAGCAAAGAGAAGCCAGATATTTATTTTTCTAATTATGGCTTTGGTTGGTTTCTTGGATCATATCGCGGGCATTATCGCGTGGAGCATGGTGGCAACATCGATGGCTTTTCTGCGAGCACCTGTTTCTTTCCTTCTGATAGTATCGGCATCATCGTTCTATCAAACCAAAATAGTTCAACTGTGCCTTCAATAGTGAGAAATTTGATTGCAGACAGAATGTTGAAACTAAAATATCTTGATTGGGAAAGTGATTTAAAAAATACCGCCGATAAAGCAAAGAAAGAAGACAGAGATGCAAAAAAATCAGCCATCCCTTCAGTTAAAAAAACGGTTATGCCTATCCGTGATTCGAAAGAATATGAAGGGTTATATAGCAATAGTGCATACGGAACTTTCGATATTCAATTACAACGCGATTCGCTTTTCGCTATCACTGGAAAGAGCACGTGGTGGTTACGCCACAAACAGTACGACATATTCGATGTGTTTGATAAAGATAAAGATGGCATTGATACTAGCGCCAATAGCTCGCCCATGCAATTTCAAATGAACACCAATGGAGATATTATTAGCGTTGAGATGAATCTTGAGTCAACACTTAAACCTATTTCATTTACAAAAACACCAAAAGCAAAAGAGATTACTAAAGACAGTTTGCAGAAATATGTTGGCGATTACCAATTGAGTGGAATGACCTTAAAAGTTTTCATTAAGAATGAGAAAACATTAACGCTATCTGTTCCGGGGCAACCGGAATATGAATTGGTTGCAATCGATAAAAATAAATTCAGCATCAAAATAGAATCAAGCGTCACAATTATATTTAGTGTGAATGATAAAAATGAAGTAATCGAATTAACTTCTGTTCAACCAAATGGAACATTTAAAGCGCCGAGAAAAAAATAATGACAATAAAAAATACAATCAATGAAAATTCTACTTTCTTTTTTTGCAATGATGATTGTTTTTGCTTCATGCACACAAACAATTCAATACGATACGATCATTAGAAATGGAATGATCTATGATGGCAATGGCGGCGAACCATATAAAGCAGACATCGCTATTAATGCAGACACCATTGCTTTCATTGGCGATTTGAAAGATGCAAAAGGAAAAACTGAAATGGATGCGAAGGGAAAAGCAATTGCTCCGGGATTTATTAATATGTTGAGCTGGTCGAATGTTTCATTAATACACGATGGTCGCTCGCAAGGAGAATTGCGTGAAGGTGTAACACTTGAAGTGATGGGCGAAGGCGGAAGCATGGGACCGCTGAATGCAAAAATGAAAAATGAAATGCAGAGCGGTCAGGGCGATATAAAATATAAAGTTGAATGGAACACGCTCGGAGAATATTTAAATTATCTAGAGAAGAAAGGAATCTCTTGTAATGTTGCTTCATTCGTTGGAGCTACAACCATTCGCGAAAATATTGTAGGTGAAGATAATCGCGCACCAACTGCTGCCGAACTCGATAGCATGAAGATGTTGGTTAAACAAGCCATGGAAGAAGGAGCAATGGGTGTTGGTTCTTCATTGATTTATCCGCCTGCTTTTTTTGCAAAAACGAACGAACTTGTTGAACTATGCAAAACAGCATCAGAACATGGAGGCATGTATATTTCTCACATGCGCAATGAAGGCAATCAATTGTTCGAAGCATTGAACGAACTGATTACCATTTCAAAAGAAGCAAATATCCCTGCTGAAATTTATCATCTCAAAGCATCAGGAAAAGAAAATTGGTGGAAGATTGACAGCCTGATAAAAATCGTGAACAAAGCAAGAAGCGAAGGCTTGAAAATAACAGCGGACATGTACACTTATAATGCAAGCGCAACTGGTCTCACTGTTGCATTTCCTCCTTCATTACAAGATGGTGGTTTTGGAAAATTGTGGAAGCGTTTGCAAGATCCTGCTATCCGCGCAGAGATGAAAAAAGCGATGGTTACAAACGCAAAAGATTGGGAGAATTCATATTACGGCGCAGGTGGCGCAAAAGGAACTTTGTTATTAGGATTCAGAAGAGATTCATTGAGAAAATATATTGGCAAAACATTGGAAGAAGTAGCGAATATAAGAGGTGCATCACCTGAAGAAACGGCGATGGATTTAATTGTTGAAGACAGCAGCCGTATAGAAGTTTCATACTTCAGCATGAGCGAAGACAATGTGAAAAAAGAAATTGCAATTCCTTGGGTAAGCTTTTGTTCTGACGCTGGATCCATTGCACCAGAAGGAGTTTTCTTAAATGAAAATCCACATCCGAGAGCTTATGGATCTTTCATAAGAGCAATCGGAAAATATTGTCGTGATGAAAAAGCAATCACATTGCCTGATGCTATTCGCAAACTTTCTAAATTGCCCGCAACAAATCTTAAGCTGCAAAAACGCGGCGAATTAAAAATAGGAAACTATGCAGACATCGTAATTTTTGATCCAGCTACTGTTCAGGATCATGCAACGTTTGCAAAACCACATCAATATGCAACCGGAATTTCTGATGTGTTTGTAAATGGAGTACAGGTAATAAAAGATGGAGAGCATACCAATGCAAAGCCAGGAAGATTTGTGAAAGGACCGGGATATAAAGGGAAGTGACAAGTTATAAGTAACAAGAGACAAGGAACATAGCGGCAAGGCATCGGACGGCTTATAATGCATAATAAAATTGAACACGATGCTAAAGCCGTCAGATGTCTAATACAGTTTTTAAGAAAATAAACAAGAATAAAAACAAGGTTATAAATGGATATCAGCGTTCGCAGGGCAACAAAAGAAGATTGCCCGAGATTATTAGAATTGATAACAGAATTGGCAGTTTATGAAAAAGCGCCACAGGAAGTTACTGTATCACTAGAACATTTTATTGAAAGTGGTTTTGGCGAAAAACCCGTGTGGTGGGCATTTGCCGCAGAAGCAGATGGAAAGGTAGAAGGCTTCGCTTTGTATTATATCCGTTACAGCACATGGAAAGGGCAAAGAATGTATCTCGAAGATATTATCGTGACAGAAAAAATGCGTGGCAAAGGATTGGGAAAATTATTATTGGATAGATTGATCATAGAAGCAAAAGAAAAAAAATTAAGCGGCATCATTTGGCAAGTGCTCGAATGGAATGAACCTGCAATAAATTTCTATAAAAAATACAATGCTTCATTTGATGGCGAGTGGATCAACTGCGCGATTAATGTGTGAGAAGAAGCTGCGAGCTATTAGCTGTTAGCTTCGAGCAAAGAAAGATATAAGATATATTCTACTGCAACTTTTTTAATTGGATTTTTGCTTGTCTGTGTCCGTGCAACAGAGCTTTCGTAAAAAAATGTTTTGACCAACGGTTTGATTGTTTAACACCATCACCATGTTTATAACAAAGACCTAAATTATAAAGTGCTTTAGCATCATTCTTTGCAGCAGCTTTTTTATACCAATAGATTGCTTTTTCGAAATCCTTTTTAACTCCTTCCCCATAAAAATAAGAATAACCAAGATCTCTTTGCGCATCAATCAATCCGGCTTTTGCTGCTAAAGCATACCAATATATTTTTTTTGAATAGTTCTTTTTGAATAACTCATCTGTATTATAAAAGAAGCCAACATTGTATTGGAAATCTCTGTGTCCAAGTTTAGCAGCTTTTAAATACCAGTTAAAAGCCAAATGCAAATTTTTTTGAACTCCATGTCCATGATCATAACAAGTTCCAAGATAGAACATAGCTCTTATGTGACCTCCTTTAACTGCCGAACGCCATAGTGCAAATATGTTATTCCAATTCTTTCTTTTAGACTTTTCTTCAAAAGCAAGTTGATATGCTAAATGAAACTGCCTGTAACATTCCGCTTTACTAACCTGTTGTTTCATTTGTAAAATATTTTTTGATGCTGAGCATCACAAGTACTTCGAGGTATTTTTATTTATCACTTCCAATTATAATTTGGTTTCGCACCCATTTCGAAAACCAACTGACTTCCATTTGTCAAATCAGCATGACTGATAAAAGGATGATCAATTTTTTTTCCATCGAGCTTTACACTTTGCACGTATTTATTTTCTTCTGATAAATTGTTGGCGATAATTTCAAGTTTCACTGCTTTGCCATCAGGCGTTTTATAATTAATAGTGAGCTTGGGAAATTGCGGCGCACCAATAGCATAAAATCCAGACGATGGCGCAACCGGATAGAAACCCATGATGCCAAACAAATACCAAGCAGACATCTGCCCACAATCATCATTGCCATTAAGTCCCAATACCTGATTGCGATAATCAAATCTTGTATGTTCTCTTACCAGCTCTTGCGTTTTCCACGGCTGTCCGCAATAGTCGTACAAATAAATATAATGATGCCCCGGCTCATTGTCATGATGATAATGACCACCTGAAAAATTAGAATCGAGCAACTTTGCAAACTTCTCATTTCCTCCCATTAATTCAATCATGCCTGGCGCATCGTGCATCGCACCAAAAGTGTAGGTCCATTTATCTCCTTCCGTAAAACCTTCGTTTTCTTTTTCACGCGAATTAAAAGTTCCATCAAATTTTCGCGGGGCAAAAAATCCAGTTTCCTTATTAAACACATTCGCATAATTCTTGCTCCATCCTATCAAGCGATCATAATCTTCCGTTTTGCCCAACGCTTTTGCCATTTGCGCAACGCAATAATCATCGAATGAAAATTCAATCGTTCTTGATGCGGCTTCTGCAGTTTTATCAACGGGCACATAACCCAAGGAATGATAATAACTCAAACCTCCCCTAGCTTCAGCGGCAGTCCATGAATCGCGATCAGCCCAACGGCGTTTGGTATCTTCATCAGGAGGAACCATCGCATCTTTGCGGATTGCTTCATAAGCAAGTTTTACATCATAACCTCTATAACCTTTTATATAAGCATCAGCAATAACAGCATCAGCATGTGTGCCCAACATAATATTTGTTTCAGTGGGATTGGGCCACATCGGCAACCATCCACCTTCTTTATAAATCTGCAACAAAGAAGTTATCATTCCATTCACGCGATCCGGTTGTGTGAAGATCAACAATGGATGAAGCGCTCTGTAAGTATCCCACAAAGAATAATCAGTGTATGCAACGCCATCATGAATCTTATCATCAAACGCACTATAATATTTTCCATATTCAGAAAATTCACGCGGAAAAAGCATTGTGTGAAAAAGCGCAGTATAGAACACCGCTTTCTGATCTTCTGAAATTCCTTCTGGTTGAATGCGTGTTAAATTTTCTTGCCAAATAGATTTTGTATTTGCAACCACTTTATCAAAATCCCAGTCGGGCATTTCTTTGTTGAGATTTTCTCTCGCTTGTTCAATGCTAATAAAAGAAGTGGCGATGCGCACTTTCACCTGTTCGTTCTTTTTTGTTTTGAAACTGATATACGATCCCATGCGCGTTCCATACTGTTCAGTTGAAGAAGCCTTCACTTCATCATTGCTCCATGTACCGAAAGAATCAAACGACTTATCAAACTGAATAATAAAATATCCTTTGAAATTGGGTAACTCAGGACCCAGTTGTGCAGATTGTCGATCAGGATTATATCCGGTTATTTCGTTGTGCTCTTTATCAACCTTCATATAACCTTTCAAAGTTTCTATGCGATGCTTGAGACTATTATTGCTGTCATCAAGTTCGGGGTTCAAATTAATTCCATGAATAACAATATGCGATTGATCTGACTGAGGAAAAGTGAAACGGAACATTCCCACACGGCTCGCGGCTGCTATCTCACCTTTTATTGTTTCTTTTTTCCCTACCTGCAACAGCACTGAATAATAATATGGTTTTGATATTTCTGTTTTATGCGAGAAAGGCAATGCGCGATCTTTCGGCAGTACTTTCAGTTCGCCCACTTCTGGCATCACAGATACATATCCGTAATCGCCCATCCAAACTGTTGGTTGATGTGTGGCGATAAAACCTATCACGGTGCTATCTTCAAAAATATAAGGCATGCGGCTCATTTTGTTCTCATGGGTTTGCAAAACAAAATTCGTCATCGCATAAGGAACGCCAACTATTGGTGTTGTCCCCCCACCTTCAAGCCCTTTAGCAAAGCCAGCGAATGGAGAACCAATCAATGGGTTCACATAATCTACTGCGTCTTTGTTCTTATTATTTTTTTGTGCGAAGCCCTGAGATAAAAAAAGAGGGAAAAGAAAAACGAGTATCGTTAATTTATTTTTCATAAAGCTTATAAAATGTTAGTTGGTCATTAGGTTCTTAAAAAAGAAAACAGAATTATGAGAGAAGAAACCCTTGCATCTTCTATAATTGTCAAGGCGATGAAGATA